>CACZOG010000187.1 GCA_902782715.1 uncultured Lachnospiraceae bacterium
ACATGTTCTTTACGAAATGAGCCTGCCAAGCAACTTCCATGATGAAACGAACTGCCATTCTTGTGTCTTTGTTGGCACCACAGAATGTATCCATAACGAAAAGTCTCTTTCCGTTAAGTTCTTTCTTAGCAAGATCCTTAACGATTGCCCATGTCTCTTCGCTCATGGGATGGTTATCGTTCTTATATTCTTCTGATGTCCACCATACAGTGTTCTTGGAGTTCTCGTCCATAACAATGTATTTGTCTTTAGGTGAACGACCGGTATAAATACCTGTCATAACGTTAACTGTACCAAGTTCTGTTTCAACACCCTTTTCAAAACCTGTAAGGTCTGACTTCATTTCTTCTTCATATAAGAATTCATATGAGGGGTTGTGGATAATCTCGCTGGCATTAATACCATACTTGCTTAAATCGATTGCCATAAATGTATCTCCTTTAAAAATTTATTTTTGTATATCCTTATTATTTATATAACAGGATTATTACGCACCGTATCAAATTATAAAAATAATTAACTTTAAAGTCAAGAGACTTTATTGCGTTCGTTATTTATTTAACAAAAAATTAACAACTATGTATTTTTATTGAACAAATGCCCCCGAATTGGTCTTACATTTGTCCTGATAATCGTCCAGCCAGTTAAGTTCTTTCGCTGTCATCTCATCTCGTAAAATAAGCGACTCGTCAAGCGGAACATATGTCAGACATTCAAAACATAAAAACCTTCCGTCCGTTGTTACACACTTCTCTTTAACAAGAAGTATGTTTTCGATCCTTATGCCGTATTTGCCTTCTTTATAAATTCCGGGTTCATCGGATAAAAGCATTCCGGGTTTTAAAACAGTATCTTTACCGTTTAAAGACTGAAGCCATCTTATAGCCTGGGGACCTTCGTGAACCGATAACATATATCCGATTCCGTGACCGGTTCCGCATTTATAATCCTCTCCTTCTTCCCACATGGGTTCTCTGGCTAATATATCAAGATTAAGTCCCGTACAGCCTTCAAGAAATGAAGCATTCATTAAGGCAAGCATTCCTCTTGCGACTTTGGTATAATCATGTTTCATTTCGTATGTCGGAGTTCCTATTGCTATGGTTCTTGTAATGTCTGTGGTTCCGCCTTTCCATTGTCCGCCGGAATCAACAAGATACAGATTGTTGTTTAAAATAACCGAACATTCATTTTCTTTGGCTTCGTAATGCATCATTGCAGCATTGGGGCCAGATGCGGAAATCGTATCAAAAGACAGATCGTAACATTCATCTTCGGATAAACGCATTCCATCGAGCTTCTTAGAAAGATCAAATTCATTCATGTTTACTACATCGTTATTCTTGATCCAGTTAAGAAAATCGGAAACAACTTTATTATCTTTCTGATAAGCTTTCCTGATGTTTTCTATTTCAGTTTCATTTTTAACTGCTTTCATTAAAGAGACATCGCAGTCATAATTATATACACAAAAGCCTTTATCATCGATCAGTTTCTTCGCGTATTTAACGGGCATTTTATCAAAAGAAAAACATGCTTTTTTCTTACCTGGAAGGATGTTTATAAATTTTTCGAAATTATCATAAAGCAATACCTTTACACGATTCTTCTCTAGATAATCCATAACCTCTTTGAATTCTTTGGTATCGGCATATCCGTCGCTTCCATATAGAAATGCAGTTGCTGCATTCTGAGTGATCACAACGTACGATAAAGCAAGAGGATTATATTTGATCGCATTTCCCCTGATATTTAAAAGCCACATATTTACATCCAAGGCCGCGGAGAAGAAATAGAATATATCTTTTTCAACAAGTTTTTTCTGAACCTTCTTTATTTTATCTGATACACTTTCACCCGAAATCTCTTCAGGCAATATGTTTATCATTTTATCAATATCCAAAGCAGGGTAATCTTCGCCCCTGAATTTCTTATAAGCATTTAAAAACACCGAATTCTCATCATCGAGCGCATTAAATCCAAAATTCGAATATTCCCTGAATGAGAATATAAGCGAAGGACAGGCAACTTTTAATCCGGAATCGGTTTTTTCTTTGATAAACTCTTTTATGGTCGGAAAACCGGGTGTCGACAGTTTCATAAGTTCGATACCTGTATCTTTTAACTGATTTTCAGCCTGTATAAAGTACCTCCCGTCTGTAAAAAGAAAAGCATCACGCTGTCCGATCGCCAGTGTTCCGTTAGAACCGTCAAAACCGCTTATCAAGGTTCTGAATTTATAATAATCATTCACATATTCGCTCATATGAGGGTCGCAGTCTTTTATAAAAAAATAATCGTAACCCTTCATAACCATTTCTTTTCTTATGAAATCCAGTAAACTCATTTTCAGACCTCTTTATGTAAACTTTTTGTTAACTTTGGTAAATAGTTTTGAATAATATTTTTAAGTATGTTATAGTATTGATACGCGCCTGACAAGTTATGTACACCACGAAAGGAGGAGCCCGGATGTCCGCAAACAAACAATGCGAAATCACACCTGAAATTATCAACCTTGCCGAAAAGACTTATCAAAAAAGCATTATAGACAATGATTTATTTGTTAAGTACGATGTTAAACGCGGATTAAGAGACTTAAACGGTCGCGGCGTTCTCACAGGTCTCACTCACATCTCAGACGTCAGAGCAAATAAAATAGTTGACGGCGAACAGATTCCCTTACCCGGAGAACTGTTCTATCGAGGATATAATGTCAAGGACCTTGTAAAAGGTTTCAGCGATGATAACAGATTCGGCTTCGAAGAGATCACTTATCTTCTTCTGTTCGGAGATCTGCCCAATACAGAGGAACTTGATTCTTTAAAAAAGATCCTTGCGGATTACAGAACACTTCCCACAGGATTTGTTCGTGATATTATCATGAAAGCTCCGAGTAAAGATATGATGAACACTCTCGCAAGAAGCGTTCTTACTCTTTATTCTTATGATGACAGAGCCGATGACACATCACTTCCCAATGTATTAAGACAGTGTTTGCAGTTGATCGCTCTTTTCCCTGAATTTGCAATTTACGGTTATCAGGCTTACAGTCATTATCATGACGGCAATTCGCTCTTCATTCACAGACCTGTAGCCGAGCTTTCCACTGCAGAAAATATACTAACACTTTTAAGGGCCGACAGCAAGTATACCGCCCTTGAAGCAAAGCTTTTAGACCTCGCTTTAGTACTTCATATGGAGCACGGCGGAGGTAACAATTCTACATTCACAACACACGTTGTTACATCGACTTTAACCGACACATATTCCGCTATCGCAGCTGCACTCGGTTCGTTAAAAGGACCCCGTCACGGCGGAGCAAATATCAAAGTCGTTCAGATGTTTGATGAAATGAAAAAAGAAGTTAAAGACTGGCAGGATGATGAAGAGATAAGCAATTACTTAAGAAAACTTCTTCATAAAGAAGCCTTTGACCATCAGGGTCTTATCTACGGTGTAGGACATGCTATCTATTCGACAAGCGATCCGAGAGCCTGCCTCTTTAAAGAATACGTTGAAATGCTTTCAAAGGAAAAAGGTCTCGAAGACGAATTCAGACTTTATTCAAAGGTTGAAGAACTTGCTCCCAAGATCATCGCATCCGAAAGAAAGATGTACAAAGGCGTATGCATAAATGTAGACTTCTATTCGGGATTCGTATACGATATGCTCTCGCTTCCTTCGGAACTGTTTACTCCGATGTTTGCAATAGCGAGAATCGTCGGATGGTCTGCTCACAGACTCGAAGAGCTTTCAAATAACGGAAAGATAATCCGTCCGGCTTACAAGCCTATCATGGACGATCAGATCTATATTCCGATGAACAAAAGATAAGAAATCAAAATGCCGGGCACAATCAAGTGTCCGGCATTATTTATTTAATTCTGAATTTACTTAGGAACAATGTTCTTAAGATCATATGTAAGAGTCATATGTTTATCTTCCGAAACATCCTGCCATGTGGTTATGATCCTCTGTGCGATCTGTCTCGAATCTTCTTCGTCTGCATTCATAAGAAGTGTCACATACTGGAATGAAGAATACTGAGTAGTAACATCTCCCATTCTTAACGATACGACGATCGCCCTCTCAACCTGCTGCATTGCTTCTTCAAGCTGCTCGGTGGTTAATTTCTCGGGTCCCGAATGCGTCAATGTAAGAAGTATCATCCAAACCGTCTGATTCGATCTTGCAATCGTTCTCTGAACAAAATGAACGATATTCTTAAATCCTTCATATTCAACTCTTAAAGCTCCGTTTTCGTAATTCTTCTCTTTCATGAAGCCTTCAAGTCTTGAAAGATCAAGTTCTGAATTGAAGTTATCAATAGTAGAATTAAGATATTCTTCTCTCTGTTTGTAATAATGATATCCGTCTTTACCGTTCTGCTTAACATAGTAAAGAGCTTTGTCCGCACGATGATAAAGTGTCTGGAAATCCATACCGTCATCGGGAGCAACCGATATACCGATGGATACAGTCGGATTGTATGAAAGCTCCGATTCATCACGCATATCGTTGTGTACGGACTTTAAGATCATCTCGCAGTAGGAATTTATCTCATCATCCGTATAATCGCCTTTTAAGAATACGGCAAATTCATCTCCGCCGATCCTGGCTTCTACGTCTCTTACTCCGACTTTATTCTCAATGATCCTTGCAAACTTGCAGAGAATGCTGTCTCCGAAAACGTGTCCGTAAGTATCATTAACCTTTTTGAAATTATCAACATCAAAAAGGATAAAAATACCTTTATTCTTTGTAAGGAAATATTTCTCCATATCGTCTTCGATGAATTTTCTGTTCCAGATCCCGGTTAAAGGATCTTTCTTAGCCGAATTGGAGAGATTCTTTCTTAAATCTTCGATCTGAAGTATTTTTTCAATTCTCGAAAGCATTATCTCGGGCTCAAAGGGTTTAAGGATGAAATCCATCGCACCCATTTTAAGGCCTTTTATCTCGCTTTCTCTCTGATCGTCGACTGTAAGAAAAACTACAGGAATATTTGAAGTCTCTGAATTGGATTTGATCTTCTCCAGAGTTTCATATCCGTCCATGCCAGGCATTCTGACATCAAGAAGAATCAGGTCGGGTTTGGCTTTCTTTAAGAATTCCAAAGCCTGAGCACCTGATTTGGCCATGGATAACTGATAATTATCCTTAAGAACGTCGGCAGCGACTTTTAAGTTTGTTGTTACGTCATCGACGATAAGAATGTGTTTCTTTCGGTCCATAGAATCCCCTGTTCAAGTAATAATTATTTGGTCTTTTACGCCTTATAAGCCAAGAAATTTAGCTACTTCATCCTTCATTTCCTGTTTTTCGCATACAATGTCATGAAGAATGGGCGCATTCCTTATATCATTAACCGCTTTGGGTATTTCAAGTTTAGATAATTCATTAAGCTTGTCAACCAGAACGAAATCATCTTCGTCATGCCTGATACCGTCAATCGAAGAAAGAACGGCTCTGGTGAATTTATAAGGCGATGCCGTAGATACTATTACGGTTGTTGTATCGTCATTGCTGTTTTTAAGATATTCATCAAATACGGATGCTGCAACAGCTGTATGTGTATCGATAACATATCCTGTTTCATCAAAAGTCTTCTTTATCTTATCGGAAACCATCTTTTCGCTTGCAAAACCGCCGATAAAAGTTTCGTCGATAAAACGCTTCATATCTGCAGTAACATTATACTTACCGCTTTCTTTAAGATCATTCATAAACTCTGCGTTCTTTGCAGCATCTTTTCCGCAGGATAAATAAACAAGTCTTTCGAAATTCGAAGAAATGAGGATATCCATCGAAGGTGATGTCGTTAAAACGAAATCACGATTTCTGTCATAAACGCTTGTTTCGAAGAAATCATAAAGCACCTTGTTCTCATTGGATGCACAGATGAGTTTGTTAATGGGAACACCGATGCATTTTGCAAAATAACCGGCCAGAATGTTTCCGAAATTACCTGTAGGTACAACGAAGTTTATAAGATCTCCTTCTTCGATCTTTCCGTTTCTTAAAAGATTGGCATAAGCATATGTATAATAAACAACCTGAGGGATCAGTCTTCCGATATTGATGGAATTAGCGGAAGAAAATCTGTAACCTGCAGCATTTATCTTTTCATTAAATTCTTTGTCTGCGAAGATATTCTTGACACCTGTCTGTGCATCATCGAAATTACCTTTGATACCGACGACTTTAACATTATTGCCAACCTGAGTTACCATCTGCTTTTCCTGGATCGCAGATACTCCTCCCTTGGGATAAAATACGCAGATCTTAACTCCGTCAACACCTGCAAATCCGGCTAATGCAGCTTTACCGGTATCACCCGATGTGGCTGTAAGGATAACGATGTCTTCAGAAATGTTATTTTTCTTCGCACTTACTTTCATAAGATACGGCAGGATAGAGAGAGCCATATCCTTAAATGCGATAGTTGAACCGTGGAAAAGTTCGAGATAATATGCATTCTCCACGAATGACATAGGAACTATCTCATCTGTATCGAATTTGGAATCGTATGCGTTGTTAATGCAGTATTTTAATTCTTCCTCGGTAAAATCCGAGAAGAAAAGTTTCATTACTTCGTAAGCAACGCCTCTGTAGTCAAGTTTTGATAAATCCTCAAGGCTTAAATCCAATGAAGGAAATCTGTCCGGCATAAACAATCCGCCGTCATCGGCAATACCTTTAACGATAGCCTGAGATGCCGTTAAGCTCTTGGAATTGTCTCTTGTACTCTTGTATAAAATATCCATGTCAGTAATTAAAGCTCCTTAATATATATCGTCATTTTATTATTTTATTTCAAAATTGTTATTATTATAACACAAAAATCTTGTTAAATCATTATCAAATTATTGCAATCCCTTAAAGAAGGCTAAAAACAATATCATTTTATTGTGTTCTGCACCCTTCTTTTACAAAAAATTGCTTATACTGTTAATCTTTAAACTTAAATGATAAAATAGCCTTATGAAGAAAACAGGAATATTTAAAACAACCAAAAAAGACGGAAGCGTCTACTATCGTGTTTCCATCACCAAGTCCGGCAAGCATATCTCGCTTGGTTCTTTTACTAAGCAAAGAGAGGCATCGAAATGCTACGACGAAGCAAATGATATACTTAAAAACACAACTGTCGATGAGCATTCATACGATAAATACAAATACATACCTTTTGATAAATTCATTATCCTTTTAAACTATCGTGATAACGGAATTTATATACACAATCCCATATATCTAAAAAAGAACTATTTCAATTACTATCTTGACGAAAATACTGTTTTAAAATTCGACAGAGACGATCTTTTCTATTATTCAAATCATAAGATCTGCAAAAGAGGAAATCATCTTTTCTGTAACGAATACGGAAACCAGATCAATATCGCTGAACGTTATTCAATTCCTGCATATGCCGTATTAAACAGAGATTACCGATTTAAAAACGGCGATATTTATGATTATACATATTCGAATATAGAAATATTAAATAAATTTCACGGAGTTAAAAGGATCGTAAAAGGAAACAAAGTGTTCTTTGAGTCCAGAATCCATATCAAAGGTTATACCAAGATCGGAGAATATGAAGATGAAATTACAGCTTCCATTGCATATAACAAAGCTGCCGATCTTTTAATGAAAAAGATCGATAAAACTTACAGATTGAATTTCCCTGAACTTAACGCCAAAGAGTACGCAAGAATATATACGGAAATAAAACTGCCGGATTCAATTGCGATATATAAATAATACGACAATGAATACACTGTCAATCAGAAACAAAAAACGGACTGCATTTCTGCAATCCGTTTTTATATTTTGTTACTTAAGATTACTCTTCGGTTACTTCTTTAAAAGAATCTTCAGTTACTGCTGTTTCATCAGCCTTTGAATCATCAGCTTTCTTTGCTGCATTTGTTGCTGCTGCGTATGTTACGCCGCCTAAAGCACCTGAAAGAAGTGTCTTGATATCAATTCCAAGTCCCTGTGTAAGTCCTTCTGAAATCTGGGTTGTCGAATTAACGATATCCGATACCATCTTAGCAGAATTTCCTTCACCGTACATTGTGATCTTATCAACACTGGCGAGAGGTTTAGCAACGTTCTCGGCAATCTGAGGAAGTACTGCGAAGTACATTTCAAGGATTGAAGCTTCCTTCATCTTAGCCTGAGC
>CACZOG010000188.1 GCA_902782715.1 uncultured Lachnospiraceae bacterium
ATCTCTTGTAGTTCCTTCAATCTCTGTAACGATCGCTCTTTCCTCATTTAGGATCATATTTAAAATGGAAGATTTACCTGCATTGGGTTTTCCGACGATTGCAGTATTTATACCCTCTTTTAGGATCTTTCCGGAATCATACGATTTTATCAGATGATTGATCTTTTCTTGTATGTTACCGATCTTTTCCTGAAGCTCTTCTTCGAATCCGTCAAGCGACATATGCTCGGGATCATCTAAAGCAGCTTCTATCTTAGCTATATAATAAAGAATTTCTTCTCTTAATTTCTTAATTAATTCAAACATTTTTCCGTTTAACATTGAAACGGAATTCTTTCTTGCCATTTCACTCTTGGAAGAAATAAGATCCATTACCGCTTCCGCGCTTGTTAAGTCTATTCTTCCGTTTAAAAATGCCCTCTTTGTAAACTCTCCGGGCTCTGAAGGTCTGCATCCGTTATCAATTAAAAGATTGAAAACCTTCTTTAAAACCAGGATTCCGCCATGGCAGTCGATCTCTACAACATCTTCCATCGTATAAGATCTCGGAGCCTTCATAAGCATCACAAGAACTTCGTCCACGATCTCATCACCGTCTACAATATGGCCGTAATGAATCGTGTGCGAATCCGAATCCTTAAGTGTCTTCTTATCAGCACCTTTAAAAATCTTATCTGAAATTGTGATCGCCTCTTCACCTGAAACCCTTATAATTCCGATTCCTGACGGTGAAAGTGCCGTACAAATGGCAGCTATTGTATCCATATTGTTTTCCTATGTTCTGATTTCGGATAAATACTGATTGTTTTCAGCTTATTACATAACAGTTTTTCCTTTACTGTGTATATCATTTACAGAAAATATTCCTGTTGAGACAACAACTTGCCGTAAGTTCTTAACGAGCAATATCGATTATGGAACATTTCGAGGACTGTCTGAGCGAAGCGAGTTCCGCAGAAATGTTCCTTCTTATAATCGAAGCAGCGAGTTTAGAACTTAACGTGCCGTTGTCGGAATAGGGTACTGTTTCATAAGAAGAATATCATACATTAAATTGCAAAAATAAGGCTGCCTTTCAGCAGCCTTAGTCTTTATTTCTTTAAGGTAATTACGACCTTGCGGTAAGGCTCTTCTCCTTCAGAATGAGTTGTAACATAACTGTCATTCTGTAAAGCCGAATGGATTACTCTTCTTTCGTAGGGATTCATCGGCTCAAGCATAACGCTTCTTCTTGTTCTTTTAACTTTGAAAGCCATGTTCTTTGCAAGGTTTTCAAGTGTTTTGTTTCTTCTTTCTCTGTAGTTCTCGGTATCAACCTTAACTCTGATGTACTCTTTTGTTCCCTTGTTAACAACAAGTGATACAAGATACTGAAGTGAATCGAGTGTCTGTCCTCTCTTACCTATAAGAACGCCCATGTCTTCTCCGGCGATCTCGATGTTAAGGCAGTTTTCTTCGGCATCGTATTTAGCTTTGACATCATTCTCAATCTCCATTTTGGAAAGAACGTCTTTTAAGAAATCAACTGCTTTCTTTTCAACTTCTGCTGCATTTACATTGATCTCTCTCTTTTTAGGTTCAGCTTTTGCAGGCTCTTTCTTCTCTTCTGACTGAGCCTTCTCAGCCTTTTTCTCTTCTTTCTTGTTTTCTTTTACTTCTTTTTTGATCTCTTTGTTTTCTTTTTTAGCTTCTTTTTTCTCTTCTTTAGCTTCTTTATTGAATACTGATTTAGCTTCGTCAAGATCGGAGCTCTTAACTCTTGCTTTGATCACTGCGGGCTTTGAGCCGATTCCCAAAAATCCCGATGAACCTTCTTCAACTACTTCATATTCAAGTGAACTGCTTGTAACAATAAAATGAGTGCATGCTTCAGTTATTGCATCCTGAACTGTTTTAGCACTGAACTCCATATATTCCATCTCAATCATCCCTCCTGATTACTTGTTGTTACGCTCATTGAATTCCTTAACCATTCTGGCCTTGGATGCGATGCTTCCGTTTGATGAACCCTTGCTAGTGTTATTGCTCTTAGTGTTTTTAGCTTTTTCAAGGTTCTTGTTGTTTACGGAAGATAATGTATCGCTCTTCGCATTGTTGTTATTCTTGGCATAAGGATTAACGTACTTTGTATAGTTCTTTGCTTTGTCGTTGATTCCCTGAGTGAAAATACCCTTCTTTTTGAGTTTTTCCTCATATTTAGCGGTATTCTTTTCGATCACCTTGTCAATATCCATTCTGTCGATGTACTTGTTGATGGCAATCTGCTGAACACTTCTTACAACAGCACCGACGATCCAGTAAATACCCATACCTGCGGGAAGAGTGAAACAGAAGAATGCTGACATGAGCGGCATAAATGTGTTCATCATCTTCATGGATGACATCATGGGGTTTTCTTCCTGACCGTTGTTGTTATTGTTGTTCTGTGCGGTAGGTGCCAGTTTTACACCTATCCACTGTGTAAGTGCTGCAAGTAAAGGAATCATAACGGCTACAAGGATCACTAAGATCCATCCGTTTGAATCTGCTGCACCTCTTGATGCCCATGCTGAAAGAATAGTATCTTTGGGTGAATAACCGATATTGATTCCGAGGAATGTGTTGAATTTCTCGAGATTATCTCTTGTTGCAATGATCTTTTCTGCAAAATCGGGTAATTTTTCGGCAAGATAATTCCAGTCTGTAGAACTTGCTCTGTTTAAAACATCGATAAATGTGTTTCTTGTTGTATCAATGTTTGAAAGAGCATCGTTTGAATTGATAAAATTAGTTGTGATATTGTCTATTGATATGGTATCAATATTTAAGAATTCGGGTTTAAACTGTTTTTTATAAGCTATAAATGAAGAAATATTGTTTATAGCCTTTGCTTTTTCATCAAGATGTGTATCCTGAAGAAACTTTGCGGAATTCATGAATACTTCGGGATTTTCCATGTAAGTTCCGGTGCTGTTTAATCCCATCATTGAGTTAACAGTATCCATAAATACGTTCTTTACCATGGGAACATATGCGGGAATCGCATAGATAACACGGTAAAGAGCAAACAAAATAGGCATCTGGATAAGTAACTGAACACAGCTTCCGGAAGGAGAAACTCCGTATTTTGCATATACGGCACTTGTTTCCTGCTGCATCTGCTGCATAAGATCAGGATCTTTTGTTCCCTTATACTTTGCCTGAATTGCCTGAATCTCGGGATTCATGATCGCAGACATTTTAGAGAATTTCTGCTGTTTGATTGTAAGGGGTAACATTAAAAGATAAATGATAACTGTGAAGATAATGATCGCCACACCGATATTGGCCGTTCCGCCCCATAATGATGCGATCTTATCAAGAACAAAAAAGATTCCTTCCATTAATTTGCCAAGTACCCATGCTACCTGACCAATAATGAAAGTTCCGTTTTTAGTCAATAATAATTCGTACAATTTTGCCTCCTGTTACGGTACAGGATCATAACCGCCTTTCGAAAAAGGATTACATCTTATAATTCTCCAAGCAGCTAAAAAGCCGCCTTTTATTGCTCCGTATTTTTGAATCGCTTCAAGGCCGTACTGGCTGCAACACGGATAATAAGGGCAGCGTGTAGATTTTAAAGGTGATAAATATTTCTGATATAACTTTATGATAAAAATAAATATTTGTTTCATTAATTAAATTTATATGTATATCTATAAATTACCTTTATTACTAAGTAGTGTACCGTTTAATTTCATTAAATGTAATAATGCACTCTCAATACTTGCATAGTCGCAAGCGTCAGATCCTTTGCGTGCAATGACTGCAATGTCTAAACCGCTATTAAACATTTCTTCGTGCAGTCTGTAACTTTCTTTGATGAGTCTTTTGACTCTGTGTCTGACAACACTGTTGCCGACTTTCTTGCTTACCGATATTCCAAGTCTGTTTCTGTCCGTATTGTTTTGCGACGTATATATTACCAAATATTTGTTAGCATATGATCTGCCGGACTTGTACAATCTTCCGAAATCGGTATTCTTTTTAAGTGAATCCGTAAATAACATATTTACTACCGAAAATTAAGTGAAAAAAAGGCCACATAACTGCGGCCTGCTTGTTTCAACTTATGCTGATAAGACTTTTCTTCCTTTTGCTCTTCTAGCCTGTAAAACTTTTCTTCCGCCGGGAGTACTCATTCTTGCTCTGAAGCCGTGAACTTTTGATCTCTGTCTTTTCTTAGGCTGAAATGTCATTTTCATAAAAGCGTTCCTCCATTTCCTATACGTCGAAAACACCATACATTATATAAGAAACAATATTTTCAGTCAAGGAAAAAAATACTTTATTTTTGCCTTAAAAAACTTAAAAAAAATTTTTTTCTAGATATAGAATTAAAAAAATTGATAACAACAAAATATGGAATCAAAAAAATTTTGAAGTTAAAATAATGAATTTACATAAAAATATAAACAAAATGTGGATAAAATGTTGATAACTTATTTTTTAAAGTTAATTATTTGTCTTATTATCAATAAAATTGGTATTTACAAAGTTTATGGATTTATGAACAGATATAACATATAAAATATTCGCAAAAAGGCTAAAGTTAACATAAACCCAAGCATTTTATTTTTCCCTTAAAATTTGATTTTCTTTCATTAATTAAATATAATATACTAAGTGAAGGAGGCTTTATTATGAGACCGGTTGAAGAAAAATGGGAAGAGATCAAAAATTCGGTAATTGCCGATTATGACATTTCTTCCATAGCTGTAAAAACATGGATCGATCCCATGGAATATTACAGTGAGACAGAAGATACAGTAACTATAATGTTACCCAATAATAAAGCAAAAATCCTGGATCTGATCACAAATAAATACAGAGATATCTTTATAATAGCAATTTCCGAGGCTTTAAATAACGATTATGAAGTTAATTTTATAGTTGATGATGTTAAACCCCAGGAAAATGCAGTTGTTCAAAATACAAATTCTGAAAATGAATCCACAAATTCAAGTTTAATAAAGAAATATACTTTCGATAACTTCGTTACCGGAAATAATTCTTTTGCCGTAAGTGCATGTCTGGCCGTAGCAGAAACAGCCGGAACGGATAATAATGCTTACAATCCTCTTTATATTTACGGAGGATCCGGTCTTGGAAAGACTCATTTGATGCATGCTATCGGAAATTATCTTAATGAACATAATCCTTCTTTAAAAATCTTATATGTAACAAGTGAAAACTTTACAAATGAGATTGTTAATTCTTTAAGAAGTGATAAAAAATACAATACCGATTCAATGTCAGTTTTAAAAGATAAATACAGAAATGTTGATGTTCTTTTGATCGATGATATTCAGTTTGTTATAGGTAAAGAAGCTACACAGGTTGAATTTTTCAATACTTTTAACTCTCTTTACGAAAACGGTAAATCTATTATCATTTCTTCTGATAAACATCCTAAATATATGGAAACTCTTGATGAAAGATATTTATCAAGATTCCAGATGGGACTTCAGGTTGATGTTCAGCCTCCCAACTATGAAACAAGAAAAGCAATTCTCGATCAGTTAAATCAGAAACACGGAAATAAAATAGATGATGATATCTTGATCTATATTACTGACAATATAAGTTCAAATATCAGAGAACTTGAAGGAGCTTACAATAAATTAATAGCTTTATCAAGAATATCTTCCGATAAAATAACTCTCGAAATGGCTAAAAACAGCTTAAAAGATATCATTAATCCAAATAAAACAAAAGTTATCAACTTTGAAATAATAATGGAAGAAGTTTCCAAACATTATAATATTTCTGTTAATGATATTCTTTCCAATAAAAGAAATAAGGAAATTGCCACAGCCAGACAGATCATCATATATCTCTGCGATAAATTAACTGATGACAGTAAAGTTAATATCGCAAATAAAATGAAGAGAGATCATTCAACTGTAAATCACAGTATAAATAAGATAAAAGAAAGTATTGAAAACGATCCTATTTTTGAGAAAAATATAGAATCTCTTATCAAAACAATAACTTCTTTATAAACATCTTATAAGTTTAAAAATTCCTTATTTTATGGTATAATAAATAAGTTATCAACATATCAACAACACCTATTAATATTTCTATTAAATATAATTAATTATTTATTTAAGGAGCTTCAAAAATGAAACTTTCGATCGAAAAAAATAAATTTCTCAATGCTATCTCAGTTGTAAGTAAAGCAATTTCAAATAAACCCAGTATAAGTACATCCGGATGCGTTCTTTTAGATGCAACAAAAGGTTATATAAGAATTTTTGCCAATAATGAAGATATGGCAATTCAGGGTATTGTTGAAGGTGAGATCATTGAAGAAGGAATGGTTGGAGTTGATGCCAGACTTCTTAATGATATTGTAAGAAAGATTCCTGATGGTAATATTTCAATCTTTTTTAATGAAAAAGAAGATGATGACAATATAAAAGTTGTTATTGAAAGCAATAATATCAAATTTGATATTTCCGGAAAGAACGGATATTTATTTAATGATCTTCCTGAGATCGAAAGAGATAAAAGATTAACAATAAGCCAGTATGCTTTAAAAGATATTATTAGAAGAACTATTTTCTGTACTTCCGTTTCAGCTGTTAATAAAGTTTTGGAAGGTGAACTTCTTGTTATTAAAAACGGTATTTTAAGAGTTGAAGCGATTGAACAGAGCAGAGTTGCAATAAGACAGATTGAGATCAATAATTCCGAAACAGATGAAAGAGTTATCATTAAAGCTGCAAGTCTTAATGAACTTATAAAGATAATTTCAGATGATACGGAAGCAATGATAGATATGTATTTTATGAATGACAATGTTGTATTCGAATTTGATGATTACATTATTGTCATGAGACTGATCGAAGGTAATTTCTTTGATTCATCCAATTTAAAATACAATGATTATATTACAAAAGTTGAAGTTAATAAGAAAAATCTTTTTGACTGCCTGGACAGAACTACTCTTATTGCCAAAGAAGGAGATAAGAGAAGTGTTAAATTTATAATTTCAAACAATAACTTAAATGTAAGTGTTGTTTCTCAGATAGGAAGTATCAATGAAAACATTGAGATCATAAAAGAGGGTGAAGATATGGAAATTAACTTCAATCCCAAGTTTTTCATTGATGCATTAAAAGCTATTGATGATGAAAATGTAGTATTTTATCTTATCGGAAAGAAATTCCCCTGCTTCATAAGAAAAGAGGATACATATAATTACGTAATTCTTCCGGTATTGGGATAATTTTTTAATCAGGTATATTTATGGAATTTTATTTAAAAGATGATTTTATAAAATTAGGTCAGCTTCTTAAAGCAGCTTCTTTGGTAGAAAACGGAGCCGATGCAAAATTTGTGATCCAGAACGGCGAAGTTTATTTAAACGGAAAAGTTGAAACTCAAAGAGGAAAAAAGATAGTAGTCGGAGATGTAGTTAAATACAAAAATAAAGAAGTTACCGTTAAAAAGATTTAATTTTTTATAAATGAGATTTGGGTGAATAATGATTTTAAAATCTCTGGAACTTGATAATTACAGAAATTACGAACATTTATTAATCGAATTTGATAAAGGAACCAATATTTTAACAGGTGAAAATGCCCAGGGAAAAACAAATATACTTGAGGCTATTTATTTGTGTTCAACAACAAAATCTCACAGAGGAAATAAAGATTCCGAAATCATTAAATTTGATTCTGAAGAAAGTCATTTAAGAACGATTATTGATAAAAAAGATGAAAATGTAAGGATTGACATGCATTTAAGAAGCGGTAAATCAAAAATAATCGCTCTTAACATGGAAAAACTTAAAAAAACATCCGAACTTATAGGAATTTTAAATGTAGTTCTCTTTTCTCCGGAAGATCTTAATATCATAAAAGGAGGCCCTTCCTACAGAAGATCTTTTATAGATATGCAAATCTGCAGACTGGATTCTTCTTATGTTTTTAATTTAAGCAACTACAATAAAATAATCGATCAGAGAAATAAACTTTTAAAAGATATATATTTTCAGCCTGCTTTAAGGGAAACTTTGTTTATCTGGGATTCACAGTTACAAAGTTACGGAAGCCAGGTTATCAAAAGAAGAAAAGAATTTATTGATGAATTAAACGGTATAGTAAAAGAAATTCATTATAAATTAACAGGCCAGAAAGAATTTTTAACAATAAAATATGAGCCTGATACCGAAGAAGACAAGATTGAAGAAGCTTTAAAAGAAAATGCCGAAAGGGATTTAAAGAGTAAAGCAACTTCATCGGGTCCTCACAGAGACGATTATGTTATAAACATAAACGGAATGGATGCCAGAAAATTCGGTTCTCAGGGACAGCAGAGAACTGCTGCATTATCTTTGAAACTGGCTGAAATTGAGATAATAAAGAAAAATACAAATGATAATCCGATATTTTTGCTTGATGATGTATTATCGGAACTTGATTCAAACAGACAGAATATGCTTTTGGACAGCATAAGCAATATCCAGACGATCATTACATGTACCGGACTTGATGATTTTGTTAACGAAAGATTCAAAATCGACAGAGTTTTCGAAGTTCATGACGGAATAATAGAGATTATATAAAATATAGGCTTCTCCTTGAGGAGAAGCTGTCTGCTGAAAGCAGACTGATGAGGTGGATAATAAAAATAATTAACAGAGGTAATTATGGAAAACAAAAACAAAGAACAGGAATACGGTGCGGATCAGATTCAGGTACTTGAAGGTTTGCAGGCAGTAAGAAAAAGACCGGGTATGTATATCGGAAGTACATCAATAAGAGGTCTTCATCATCTTGTATATGAAATTGTTGATAACTCTGTAGACGAAGCTCTTGCAGGTTATTGTAAAAATATTACCATCACCTTGAACAGTGACAATTCGGTTACGGTTGAAGATGACGGTAGAGGTATTCCCGTTGGTATTAACCATAAAACAGGTGTTTCCGCTGTAGAACTTGTATTTACGAAACTTCATGCAGGCGGAAAATTCGGCGGTGGAGGATACAAAGTATCCGGTGGTCTTCACGGTGTAGGTGCATCAGTTGTTAACGCTTTATCAAGATGGCTTGAAGTTGAGATATGCAGAGACGGAGAGATCTATTTCCAGAGATACGAAGACGGCGGTAAAAATGCCGATCCTTTAAAAGTTCTCGGAAAATGCGATGAAGAAAAAACCGGAACAAAAGTTACTTTCCTTCCCGATGACAGGATTTTTGACGAGACAGTTTTTGATTTTGATACATTAAAGAACAGATTCAGAGAGACTGCTTTCCTTACAAAAGGTTTAAAGATAAATCTTATCGATAACAGATGTGAAGAAGCAAAGGAAAGAACTTTCCATTATGAAGGCGGTATCAAGGAATTTGTTTCTTACTTAAACAGAGGAAATACTCCTCTTTATCAGGATATTCTCTATTTTGAAGGAACAAAGAACAATATTCAGGTTGAGGTTGCCGTTCAGCATAACGACGGATTTAACGAAAGTGTTTACAGTTTCGTTAACAACATCAATACTCCTGAAGGCGGTATGCATTTAACA
>CACZOG010000189.1 GCA_902782715.1 uncultured Lachnospiraceae bacterium
CAGCAGCTTATTCCTACAGCAGACGGACGTTCCCGTGTTGCTGCATTCGAAGTTATGCTTGGTAACCACGCTGTTAGAAACCTTATCCGTGAAGGTAAATCACACCAGTTACAGTCAGTTATGCAGACTAACAGAAAGATGGGTATGATCACAATGGATGAAGCTTTAACACAGCTTTACCTTGAAGGCAAGATCGACCAGGAAATGGTAGTTCAGTTCGCACAGGATCCTGTCGGAATGATCCAGAAACTTGGTCTCAAGGGTGTTCAGGCTCCGCTTTAATATTGAAAATGATAATGAAATTACGGGTGAGCATATGCTTGCCCGTTTTTTATTTGATTTTTGGGCTGTTTCTATTGATTTTTAAGTCATTTCTTGCTATTCTTCAAACAAGCAGAAAATTTAAATATCTATTTATCTTATTCTCTGTAAATCTATTTTTTTAAGTCTCTGCTTATTTCCACATTTTTATTTTTTAAGACATGCGTTACGAATGTAGTGCTTTATTTTCGTATGGTCTTTTTTCATTAAAATTAAACACAGGAGGGTTAACTATGGTCAGTTACGTGTACTCCGGAACCGTTTGCGGTCTAGACAGTTTTATCATCTGCGTCGAGACTGATGCATCAAGCGGTCTGCCGGGTTTTGAAATGGTCGGAATGCTCAATTCCGAAGTTAAGGAGGCGAAAGAAAGAGTAAAGGTTGCACTTAAGAATAACGGATATCCGATTCCTGCTCTGAAAATAACTGTAAATCTTTCACCTGCAAATATAAGAAAAAACGGAACCAAATTTGATCTGCCGATCGCCGTTTCTCTTTTGACTGCGATGGGTGTTGTCGAACAGGATAAGGTTAACAACATTTTATTTCTCGGAGAACTGGGACTTGACGGGGAACTGAGATTCGTAAACGGTGTTCTTCCGATAGCCATAAAGGCAAAAGAACTTGGATATAAGAAGATCATTCTTCCTAAAAGCAATGCTAAAGAAGCTGCCGCGATAGGAGGGATCGATATAATCGGAATGGACAGTCTTTTGGATGCCCTAAGGTATCTGACATTAGATGAAAAAGAACAGAACGTGGATTATCCTCCGGAAAAAGTTAATACCGATGAATTGTTTGCAAAGAATCAGTATGATTACAATGTTGATTTTGCAGACATTAACGGTCAGAAGGAACTTAAACGAGCATGCTTGATAGCAGCTGCGGGATTCCATCATATGCTAATAGTAGGACCGCCGGGCTGCGGCAAAACAATGGCAGCCAAAAGGATTCCGACAATACTGCCTCCTTTATCTTATGAGGAAAGTCTTGAAGTCAGTAAGATCTATTCGGTATCGGGATTCATCAAAGAATTCGATTCTCTTGTTGTAAAACGTCCTTTCAATTCACCGCATCATACAATAACAGAAAATGCCTTATCGGGTGGAGGCAATATTCCGAAACCCGGTGTTATTTCTCTGTCTCACAGAGGTGTTCTTTTTCTTGATGAAGCTGTTCATTTTGACAGAAGAGTTCTGGAGATATTAAGGCAGCCTTTGGAAGACAGAAAGATCACGATAAACAGAAATAACGGAACTTACGAATATCCGTCGGATTTTATGCTCATCTGTGCGATAAATCCATGTCCCTGCGGATTCTTTCCCGACAGGAATAAGTGTCGATGCACCGATAGTCAGATAAAGAATTATCTAAGTAAAATGTCCGGACCTATTTTGGACAGGATAGATATCTGTGTTCAGACTGAAGCTATCGATTATGACAATCTAAAATATAAGAACGATTCGGAAAGCTCGGAATCTATGCGCGAAAAGATAATGAAAGCCAGAGCGATACAGGAAGAAAGATTTAAGTTTAGCAGAACGAGATTTAACAGTGAAATGGATGTTAATGAAATAGAGGAGTACTGCAGGCTTGATAAAAAAGATGAAGTATTTCTTGAAAAGGCTTTCAGAATGATGGACTTAAGTGCAAGAGCTTATCATAAGACATTAAGAGTGGCGAGAACTCTGGCTGATCTTGACGGATGCGAGAGGATTGGGAAGACTCATTTAAGCGAAGCTCTTAATTACAGGATTAATAACGACTTTTTTATATAGATACGGAGGGCGATATGATCACAAACGAAGATATTTATGCATATATATTTAAACATCAGGGACTGGGTGAAAGATCGGCGATCAAACTTTGCAGAATCGCAGGTTCTTTTGAGAATATAATCAATACGGATTTTGAAACGATACTTTTGGACCGACTTTTGGGAGGCGGACAGGATGATGCTGATCTGGAACATGTTAATCTGAACAGATTAAAAATCATTATTGATAAGATTATAAAAGACGAAGACAGACTTATAGATGAAGCGAGGATATTCTTTTCGAATCTTTTGGCAAGGAAAATAGAATGGACACATCTTACTGCTTCCGATTATCCCAAAAGACTTCTTAATATTCCCGATCCGCCGTTGATGCTTTTTTATAAAGGAAGACTTCCGAAAGAAAACGAATTAAGTCTGGCCATAGTCGGAGCGAGGGAATGTTCTTCGTACGGAGAAAAAGTGGCAGGCATGTTTTCCAAAGAATTAAGCGTGGAAGGAGTGCAGATCATAAGCGGAATGGCAAGGGGTATAGACGGGATTGCGCAAAGGAGTGCGGTCGATGTCTCGGGTTCAACTTTTGGCGTACTCGGATGCGGAGTCGATGTTGTTTATCCAAAAGAAAATGCAGATATATTTGAAACGATCCTTGATAAGGGCGGACTTATAAGTGAATTTGAACCGGGTACTCAGCCGTTAAGAAGATTCTTTCCTTCACGAAACAGGGTGATCTCCGGTTTGTCGGATGCTGTTCTTGTTGTCGAAGCCAGGAAAAGAAGCGGCACATATATTACCGTCACGCAGGCTCTTGAACAGGGAAGGGAAGTGTATGCGGTTCCCGGAAGGATAACAGATGCGCTGTCGGACGGCTGTAATAATCTTATTGCATCAGGGGCAGGCATTGCGGTCTCGCCCGAAGATGTTTTAAGGGAACTTAGAAATACTTCGGTATTCAGACCGATTTATGATTCTTACAGGTCTGAATGCAGGGAATATTATGAAGAGATATCTCAGATGATAGATGACTGCGATTACGAGGAAACGGATCCTGATGAAACAGAGAACAAAGAGGAAAACTCCGTAAAAGATCTGATCCTATCTTTTATAAAGCAAAACGATCTGAGCGCTGATGCGATCTATTCAAGATTGGAAGGCAGATATGATTTTGAAGTGGTTCTTTTAAGTCTTATTGAACTTGAAACGGAAAAGCGGATAAGAAAAACAGGCTGCAGATACGGCATAGTTCAGAATCATTGATCGTATGAATATAATTCGTTGACGGCTTATATTTATGCATATATTATTAATTAGGTATGTAATAAAGTGAAACTTTGAAAGTTTACGATAAACATGATAAAAGAAACAACTTTAAATAACTTAATCGAATACCTTGATGAGATCGATTCCACCAATGAAGAAGCTAAAAGAAGAATCTTAAAAGGGATCAACGAGGATTTTGCTTTGGTGGCTTCCTCGCAAACTGCGGGAAAGGGCAGGAAAGGAAGAAGCTTTTATTCTCCTAAAGATACGGGGCTTTATCTTACCTTTACGCATTTTAGTGAAGAAGGTCTTGAAGATAATCTTAAGGTTACAACCGCTTCGTCCGTTATCGTAAAAAGAGCTGTTAAAAAAATTCTTAATATTGATTGCGGAATCAAGTGGGTTAACGATCTTTATTATAATGACAGGAAGATCTGCGGGATCTTATGCGAATGCATGTTTAAAGATTCTTTTGGTACAAAAAGAAATGCCATCATTACGGGAATCGGGATCAATCTTTCTACAGACTGCTTTCCCGAGGACATATCATCCAAGGCAGGCTCGCTGATCAGCGTTGAGAGAACGCAATATCCGGATAACAAAGATCCGGTAAGTGTCAATCTTATCAGAGAAAAACTTGCAGATGAGATCGTCTCGGGCCTTAAAGAATTCTTTTTAAACAGAGACTTGACCTTGTACATGGAAGAATATCTTTTATCTTCGATAGTTTTGGGAAGGGAAGTAGAACTAAGCGATGCGAAAGGCATTTTTGCAAAAGGAGTTGTTGAAGGTTTTACAAACGACGGCGAACTGATACTTAAAGAAAATGGTTCCGGAAAGATCATCAATTCGGGTGAAATAAGTCTTGTGATCCTATAAAGTTAAGGGAATGTGAAAATGAAAAGATGTGTAATAGTCGGCAGTGCCTCCATAAATGATTACGCAAGGATAAAAGAATATATAAAAGAAGATGATTATGCCGTTTACTGCGACGGTGGATTAAAACATCTCGAGGGCTTGGGAAAAAGGCCTGATCTGATAGTCGGAGACTTTGACTCTCATGAAAACCCTCACCTTGATGTTGAAACGATCGTTCTTCCCTGTGTCAAAGACGATACAGATACAAGTTTTGCTTTTAAAGAATGCATAAAACGCGGGTTTGATCATTTTGTTTTTCTCGGATGCGTAGGAGAGAGACTCGATCATACACTTGGAAATGTATCATTTCTTATTAAGATCAAAGACCTTGGCCTGAATGGCGTTATGATTGACGATTATTCTCTAATGTGCGTCGTGGGAGACGACGGAGAGACTGTTGATGACAGTTTTTCTTTCTTTTCGCTTATTTCCTTAAGCGACAAATGCGAAGGCGTGACGATCAGGGATGCGAAATATCCGCTTGAGGATGCTGTGATCGATTCCGGTTTTCAATACGCTGTCAGCAATGAGGTTATCAAAGGAAAAGAGTCAAAAGTGACGGTAAAAAAAGGAAATCTTCTTCTTATTAAAATATGTGACAAATAAAAGACAATTAAAAGAATTTTAAGTTGCTTAAAACATCAAAAAAATATAATATATAATTGTTGCTTATGTTGTAAAAAGAAAGGGAAAACTATGAAAACAATAATTAAACGTTCCTTAACTCTGATTTCCGTTGTTGCTCTGACTTTGTCTCTGTCAGGCTGCAGTGTTTTGGGATTATTCGGAATGGATAAGAATATTGAGAAGAGACAGGCGCTTGAAGATTACGGATATTCTTTGGGTGAGGACAGTATATACTGGGATTCCATGCAGATCACAGCAAATTCTTTTACCGACTCTATGGATATTAAGGAACTGACTTTCGCAATGAAATCACTGATTCCCGATCTGGATAAGATACTTGAAAATGCGAAGAACAGAAATGCTAATATAGAAGATCCCGAGATCAAGGATATCGATGACAGTTATGTTGCATTTGTTACATCCATGAGAAACGGATACCAGATCGTTGTTGAAGCTGTGGATGAAAATGATGAGAAGAAGTTTAATACAGGCGTAAATCAGGTAATGTCCTGTTATGATGATGCTTCCGAATATGTCAGAAAACTGAAAGAATTCTGTGAAAAATACAATATTGAAACTAACGAAGCACTTGAAAGACTTGAAAGCAAATTGGAGAATTTTAAGTAAAAAAATCTCAAAAAAATGTTTTTCATAAACAATTTATAAAATCTTAAAAAAAGTATTTATTTATATCGTGATTTATGCGATAATACAAAGGTGTATGAGTTTGCGTTTTGAGCAAAATGCATACCCGCACAAAAACAATCAGGGGTATTTAAAATGGCAATTTTCGGTAACAGAATCAGAGTCGGTGATTTATTAGTACAGAAAGGATACATTACAGACGATCAGTTAAGTCAGGCTCTCGAAAAACAGAGAGAAGAAAAAGGAAAACTCGGCGAAGTCCTTATCAACATGGGACTTGTAACAGAAGAACAGTTTTCCGGTGTTATATGTGCTCAGCTCGGCATTGAATCGGTGGATCTTAAAGGTATTAAGCCCGATCACGATTTGATGGAAAGAGTCGGCGAGGATGTAATGAGAAAAGACGTTCTCGTTCCTATCGGATATGACGAGAATGACTATTCGAAAATTAAGGTGGCCATGTCCGACCCGATGAACCTCGGAGCTATCGATGATGTTCAGATCGTAACGGGTATGGAAGTTACCCCCGTATATGCTTCTTCGACTTCTATCAATATGGTTATTGATAAAGTTTACGGTAAGAAGCAGGCTATGGAAGCTGCAGAACAGTTCCAGGCTGAACATGCCGATGAATTCGGTGACATTGATGAAGTAGAAGATGATGATTCCCTTAATGATGCACCTATCGTAAAGATCGTTAATACGATCCTTGACGAATCGGTACGTATGGATTCATCCGATATTCATATCGAACCCATGGAGGACAAAGTTCGAGTACGATTCAGAGTCGACGGTGTTCTTCAGGAAGTGTTCGTATATCCTACCAACGTACTTGCTGCGATGGTAGCACGTATCAAGATCATTTCCGGTCTTGATATTTCCGAAAAACGTAAACCTCAGGACGGTCGTCTGACACGTATTGTTGACGGAGAAGAATACGACGTCCGTGTTTCAATCCTTCCTACCGTATACGGCGAGAAAACCGTTATGCGTATGACGAAGAAGAGAGGTCTTACAAGAGAGAAGAAGCACTTAGGTCTTTATCCCGATGACGAGAAGAAACTTGATTCCATTACACACAACCCTCACGGAATCATCCTTGTTACCGGTCCTACAGGTTC
>CACZOG010000190.1 GCA_902782715.1 uncultured Lachnospiraceae bacterium
CGATAAAAGGTTCTTAAAAAGAGTCAACGGATAAACTCTACTTTCCGTAGGTGGCATCCCATCGTCTAAAGGAATACAATCCAGACACGGAGCTTATCTCGGGAAATACGATCAAAAACGCAAACGTATCCGCCAACATGCTTCGATCGAAATTCTATGTATGTCCCGTCTGCGGGAATGTGATCCACAGCATGGGAGAAGCGGCGATACAGTGCCACGGAATTCTTCTTTCGCCGCTCGAAGCGGAAACAAGCGATGAACAGCACATGATATTCACAGAGCGGATCGAAGATGAGTACTATGTCAGGATAGATCACGAGATGACCAAGTCGCATTTCATTTCTTTTATGGCAGCGGTTTCTTCGGACAACATTCAGATGTTAAAACTTTATCCCGAAGGAAACGCCGAAGCGAGATTTAAGATACGAGGTGTTAAAAAGATCTTCTTTTACTGCAATCGAGACGGACTTTTCAGTCAGGATATCGTAAAAGGAATTGATGATAAAGAAAGTGAATACTATTATTCCGATGAGCGAAAAGAGCTGGAAGAGACAGCTAAGAAGCTTTTCGGATAAAAAAATGACCGGGCGAGAGTTCACAAACCAATACTAAAAGTATAAAATAATATATACAATTAGTATTAGCGGTGCGTTGAATTTCTCTTCCGGTCATTTTAAAATATAACCATGATCCGGATTGAGAAACATGGTAACAGAAAACCCAAAAGCTTTTAAGGAGATACGGCGATGGAAATGAAACTCGCAGAGAACATCAAAAGATTAAGAAAAGAAAGAAAGCTCACGCAGGAACAGCTCGCGGAAGTTTTAGGAGTTACAGTCGGCGCCGTATACAAATGGGAGGCAGGCCTCTGTATGCCTGAGATCAGGCTGATAATGGAAATGGCAGACTTTTTCGACCTCTCCGTTGATTATCTTTTAGGTTATGAGATGAAGGATAACAGCGTAAAAGCGACCATCAAAAGACTGAACGAATATATCAACAGTACTGACATAAACGGTATCGAAGAAGCGGAAAAGGCTCTAGTAAAATATCCCAATAATTTCTATGTCGTATATTTAAGCGCCCTTATTTATCACGTAAGTGCGGGTGCATATCTTGAGAAAAAGTATGCGGAACGGGCATACGAACTTTTTGAGAGAGCATTGCCTTTGATAGATCAGAATAATAACCCTGCAATAAGTGACATGACGTTATATAATCTTATGTCCCAGGCAAAAATTATTTTTGGCGATGCTGATGAAGGTGTGGAAATATTAAAGAAACACAACAAAGAGGGCATTTATAACGATCTTATAGGTTATACGCTTGCCGTTTACTGCAGGAAATACGATGAGGCAACGCAATATCTGTCTTTTACAATGATTCAGAGTTTCAGAAATCACACGGAAACAATATACGGATTCACTGCTGTTTATTGTTCCAAAGGAGAGTATGAAAAAGCTGAAGAAGCTTTGCTCTGGGGCATGAAATATATGGACAGCCTTAAAATAAGTGGAAAAGAATCCGTAATCGATAAGTATGTCAGTGTTTCTCTTGCTTTGCTTGCGTATGTCTATATGAAATCAGGAGATGAAAAGAAAGCTGAAACAACGTACAAAAAAGCAGTGGAGAAGGCAAAGGCTTTTGACAGGAATCCGAATTATGATGTAATGAACATCAGATTTCTCAATGAGGCAGGCAGTTTTATTCTTCATGACATGATAGGCCAGAAGGCAATTGAAAGTATAGATAAAGCTTTGGAGGTTTTCGAGGATCAGAATACTGTTTTGAAACTTAAAAGTTTCAAATGATAAGGTGACAAGATGAACAGGAACCCCCTCTATAAACAATTAAAATCCGAGTTATTTCGAAAAAATAAAATCCCTTTTGCGATTGCCGTATTTGCATCCGTTTGTTCGGGAACCGTCGGGCTTGCATATTCGTGGGTATTAAAAGCCTTGATTGATACGGCATCCGGAAGCGAAGGCGCGCTGACTTTTATAAGCGTTATAAAAATAGTAGCAGTCATACTTGCTTTAACTGTTGTTTTTTCCGTAATAGATTATCTTTCCCGTCCCGCATTTCTTAAAAGAGCAATGACTCAGTACAAGAATTTTGCATTTGAGAAACTGACGCTTAAGAGCATCTCTTCTTTTAAGGACGAGAACACGGCAGCGTATATTTCTGCGCTGACCAACGACGCGACGAGAATAGAAACTGACTACTTAAGACACAGTCTGAAGATGATTACGAAGGCGGTATCGTTCTTCGGAGCGCTCACTTTAATGCTTATAACTTCCCCGGTTCTGACACTGGTTGCAATAGCCGTAATGTCTCTGCCTCTTCTGGTTTCAGTCGTTACGGGTGGAAAACTTGTAAATGCCGAGAAAAACGTATCCAACCGAAACACCGATTTTGTTACGGCGGTTAACGACTGCCTTAGAGGTTTCAAGGTAGTTAAAAGTTTCAAGGCAGAAAAAGAAGTATGCGATATTTTTGCATCGGACAACAGGAATCTCGAAGACGGAAAATTTAAAAGAGAAAAGTTTAAAACCATCATCGGATCCCTCGGCGGTATCGCAGGCGCACTGGCTCAGTTCGGCGTATTTGTATTCGGTACTCTCATGTGCCTTAAGGGCTGGGGCCTGACACCCGGCGTAGTCATAATGTTTGTCAATCTCATGAATTTTTTAATCTATCCCGTATCTGAACTTCCGGCAATTCTGGCAAGCAGAAAGGCAGCGCTTGCTTTGATTGAAAAGATGGCGAATGCCCTCGAAATGAATGTCGAAAGCAACGAGGGAGAAGAAATAGCTTCGCTAAAAGATTCAATCCGCCTTGAAAATGTTTCCTTCGGATATGATGAAGAAAAAGAAGTTTTACACGATATAAATGCTGAATTTGAAGCGGGCAAGGCATATGCAATTGTCGGCGGAAGCGGCAGTGGCAAATCGACGCTTTTAAATCTTTTAATGAATTCTTCGAGAGACTATAAGGGCAGCATTCTTTATGATAACGCTGAAATGAAAGATATTTCTTCGGAGTCTTTATACGATGAGGTTTCCATGATTCAGCAGGACGTATTTGTGTTCAACTCATCGGTTAAGAACAACGTGACGATGTTTAAAGATTTCTCGAAAGAAGAAATCGACGAGGCGATATACCGCGCCCGACTCGACGGGTTCATAAAAGAAAAAGGCGAAGATTACCTCTGCGGAGAAAACGGCAAAGATTTATCCGGCGGTGAGAAACAGAGAATCTCCATCGCCAGAAGTCTCCTTAAAAAATCCAAGGTTTTGCTTGCGGACGAAGCCACATCTTCGCTCGATGCCAACACGGCATTTCAGGTCACTGACGACATCCTGAACCTGAGCGGAATCCTGCGTATCGTAATTACACACTCTTTGGACGAAATCCTCCTCCGCCGTTACGACGAAATCCTCGTTCTGAAGGACGGCAGGATTGAAGAGAAAGGCAGATTCGAAGACCTGATATCGAAGAAAGGATACTTCTACGCATTGTATACTGTGGCGCATTAAATTTGCGATTGACTGATAAATAAACATTTGTTAGAATACACATGATGATAAATTCTAAAGAAAGAGAGGTTAAATACATGCGTTTGGTAAAAATGGATATTGTAAGTAAATATTGTATGATGACCTCGGTTAATAATATCTGATTTCGGATATTTTGAATATGCTTTATAACCGTGGCATTAACTGTCGCGGTTTTTTTATTCTTATTTCAGGCAGATTCTGTCGAAGGTCTCCATACAATATAATTCAATAATTTGGCATGAGATCGCTTACAGAAACTTAAGCGATGACAATATTTTAAACAGTTAACATGAAATATATGATTGTGCCGTTGCGGGTGCAGTTTGCGTTCCTGCAACGGATTTAAAAAGGAGACTAAGACATTGAATAATATAATTTTAAGAAAAGAAACCAAAGAAGATTTTTACAATACCGAACATATGACATTGAGGTCATTCTGGAACATTCACGATCCGGGATGCAACGAGCATCTGCTTGTTCACAAATTAAGAGAAAGCGAAGATTATCTTCCCGAGTTAAGCAGGGTTGCGGAAATGGACGGAAGGATCGTTGGTGCGATCTTTTATTCGAAAGCAAAGGTTGTTGACGGCGATACGGAACATGAAGTTTTAACATTCGGGCCTCTTGCGGTTGAGCCGACCTGTTTTAATATGGGAATCGGTTCGATGCTCTTAAAAGAAACGCTGGCACTTGCCAAAGATGCGGGATATAAGGGGATCGTCATCTGCGGCGAACCCGATTATTATCCGAAGCACGGATTTAAGACCTGCGATAATTTCGGCATCGTTCATCCTGCATTCGGCAATTCTGACGCATTTATGGCATATCCGTTAAATGATGGGTTTGAAGACATTCACGGATTATTCTATGAGGCCCCGGTGTTTGAAACCTGCGAGGATGAGGCGGAAGTAGAAGAGTTTACGAAGAACTTTCCGTATTACAAACCGCTTAAACTATCATGCCAGTGGCTTCATGTGGAGAGACTCGGGCGGATCTGCGAAGTGCAGAAAAACTGCTTTAAGATCCGTTTCTTCGAGCAGGAATTACCCGCCAAACTTAAGGGGAATTTCTATGAAGAGGATTCTGAAAAATGGCCTGTTGTGGGCGATTATGTAACATTTCTCTATAACCCTTACGGGGAATGCACGATTCTTTCCGTATGCGAAAGAACGAGTTTTCTTCAAAGACCTGACCAGTCTAAAACAGGCGTTATGCAGCACATGGTCGCTAATGCGGATTACACTTTTATAGTTACTTCGCTAAACGATGATTACTCTTTTAACAGGATAGCAAGATACGCAAGCGTGGCACTGCAGGGCAATTCGATACCCGTTGCGATACTCACCAAATCTGATCTTTGCAGCAATGTCGGAAGATATGTAAGAGAGGTCGAATCGATCTCGGATAACATGAGAGTCCATGCGGTTTCGGCACTTCTTGATATCGGACTCGATGAGCTGGAAGAATATTTTACACCCGGAACGACCATATGTTTAATGGGTTCCTCGGGTGCCGGCAAATCGACACTCATCAACTCCATAGTGGGCGAAGAAGTGATGAAAACTTCCGAGATAAGAGAGGACGATTCCAAGGGCAGACATACCACGACTCACAGGCAGCTTATTGAAGTTAAAGAAGGTGTTTTCATCATCGACACTCCGGGCATGCGCGAGATCGGAATGGCAAATACCGAGGACGGGATCGACAATACATTTTCTGATATCGTTGAGTTAGAGAGCAGATGCAAATTCAGCAACTGCCGTCACGACACCGAGCCCGGCTGCGCAATAAAAGCGGCGATTGAAAGCGGAGAATTATCACGTGAGAGATACGAACTCTATGTAAATCTCGGCGCGGAAAATACCCGTAATTATGCCATGAAAAAAGAGATCTCAAGATGGGCTAAAGAGATGAAAAAGTTTAAAGAC
>CACZOG010000191.1 GCA_902782715.1 uncultured Lachnospiraceae bacterium
ATGAAAGTGATCTCGGGAGTATTGCGCATGTTTAATCTTTTCGCAAGAAGAGATCTTATCATTCCTTTTGCACTGTTAAGTCCCGTCATGGTGTTTTCTTTGTCTTCGTCACTTCCCATAACGGAAACGTATACCTTACAAGTCTTTAAATCGGGAGCCACATAAACGTCCATAACGGAAGTAAAAGGATTGATTCTCGGATCTTTTACTTCGTAAGCGATAATCTGCGAAAGTTCCTTATGAACTTCGGAATTGATCCTTACGTTTTTGATACTTCCTTTTCTCATTATCTGGGTACCTCAACCATTTCATATGCTTCAACCTGGTCAAATTCCTGAATTCCGTTGAAACCTTCGAATACAAGACCACACTCGAAGCCTGATTTAACTTCTTTGACGTCGTCCTTGAATCTCTTAAGCGATGCGAGCTTTCCTTCGAAGATCTGCTCTCCCTCTCTCGTGATCCTTACCGAACATCCTCTCTTTACGATACCGTCGAGTACGTATGAACCAGCAATGTTTCCGATAGCGTTTGCCTTGAAGATCTGTCTTACTTCGCAGTGACCGATGACCTTCTCCTCGAAGATAGGATCGAGCATACCCTTCATGGCTGCTTCAACATCTTCGATTGCCTGATAGATTACGCTGTAAAGTCTTACGTCTACGCCTTCTCTGTCGGCTGTATCCTTAGCCTGGTTATCGATACGAACGTTAAAGCCGATGATGATCGCATCAGATGCGGAAGCAAGAGTTACGTCGGATTCGTTGATGGCACCTACGCCGCCGTGGATAACCTTGACAACAACTTCTTCGTTGGAGATCTTCTCGAGTGACTGCTTAACGGCTTCAACCGAACCCTGAACGTCGGCCTTAACGATGATGTTAAGACACTTAAGGTTGTTCTCTTTGATCTGGGTGAATACATCCTCAAGGTTCATCTTGCCCTTGGTGTCTTCGATCTTCTTGATCTTATGTTCAGCAATGAATGTATCTGCGAAGTGTTTAGCTTCCTTATCGTTCTCATGAGCGATGAATACGTCTCCTGCCGAAGGAGCCTGGTTAAGTCCGAGGATCTCGACGGGTGTTGAAGGTGTAGCAACCTTAACGTTTTCCTTCTTGTCGTTGATCATTGCTCTTACTTTACCGTGAGCTTCGCCTGCGGAAATGAAATCGCCGACCTTAAGAGTACCCTTCTGTACAAGTACCGTAGCAACAGGTCCTCTTCCTTTTTCGAGCTTGGCTTCGATAACAAGACCTCTGGCCTTTCTGTTGGGATTGGACTTAAGTTCGAGAATCTCTGCAGAGATAAGAATGTTCTCTAAAAGATTGTCGATACCTAATCCCTTCTTAGCCGAAACGGGAACGAAGATCGTATCGCCGCCCCATGCTTCGGGGTTAAGTCCGTGATCCGTTGAAAGTTCTGTCATAAGCTGTGAGATCTGAGGATATGAAGTCATATCCTTTGTTGTATCATCAAAATCAAAGCCTATCTTATCAACTTTGTTTACAGCAACGATGATGGGAACGCCTGCTGCCTTTGCGTGGCTTATAGCCTCGACAGTCTGGGGCATTACACCGTCGTCTGCAGCTACAACGAGTACTGCGATATCAGTACTTGTTGCACCTCTCATACGCATGGCAGTAAATGCTTCATGACCGGGCGTATCGAGGAATGTAATGTTCTTATCGTTGATCCTGACCTGATAAGCACCGATATGCTGTGTGATACCGCCTGCTTCCCTGTCGATAACGTGTGTATTTCTGATAGCGTCAAGAAGTGAAGTTTTACCGTGATCGACGTGACCCATTACACAGATAACGGGAGGTCTCTCAACAAGCTTGTCTTCTGCTTCATCCTCTTCCTTAAGAAGTTCTTCGATAACATCGACTTTCTCTTCTTTTTCACAGAGGATATCATATTCCATTGCGATCTCTTCTGCTTTTTCAAATGAGATCTCTGTATTGACCGTTACGATCTCGCCTGCAAGGAAAAGCTTCTTAACGATAGTCGAAGGCTGAAGTTTCATCTTGTCGGCAAGATCTCTGATGGTTAAAACTTCGGGAAGAACAAGTACCTTGATATCTTCCTCAACCTTCTCGACTTTCTTTTCGGGCTTAATGAATGCGCCGGGTTTTAAAGTCTTACCCTTCTGGCCCATTCCGTCCTCATATCTGTCATCGTAATTATTTTTCTTTTTATCTTTTTCCTGAGAAGATCTTCTCTTGTCGTCTTTTCTCTTATCCGACGGTGCAGGAGCTGCTGCCGCATTGTTCTGATCGAACTTGGGTGCGGGTTTCTTTGCGAATCTGTTGCCCTGAGGTGCATCCTTATCCTTATCAAAACCGCCTGCGTTACGATTGTCTCTCTGAGGTCTCTCGCCCCTTTGAGGTGCATCGTTTCTGAAGTTAGGCTTATTGTCGTTCTGAGGACGAGCGGGACGATCGTGTCTTTCAGGTCTCTCCTGTCTCTCCTGAGGTCTTTCTGCAGGCTGTGTCTTAACTGCTTCAGCTGTCTCAACCTTCTCTGCTGCGGATACGCTCTCCTTAACGGGAGCGGGCTTAGCCGCGGGTTTTACATTCTGCTGATGTGCGGGTACGAAATTAACCGAAGGTGCGCCCGAAGGAGGCGTGGTCGGTTTGATCAATCTCGTAGGTCCGTTATTAACAGGTCTTGCACCCTGAGCGGGTTTCTGTGCGCCCTGCTGATTGGGAACTTTCTTCTGTCCCTGCTGGGCATTGCCGCTCATAAACTGAGGGTTGATCTTGAAGTTGAATTTGGGCTTCTTGGGAGCTTCCTTGTTGGCTTCTTTAACAGCCTCTTTTGTTGCTTCCTTAACTTCAGCCTTTACCGCTTCCTTAGGATCTGCTTCCTTGGGAGCGGGCTTTGCAGCTTTAACTTCCTTTGCAGGTTTTTCCTCTTTTTTATTTGCCTTCGAGAAGGCTTTTCTTAATGTGTCAGCTTCCTCATCCGTCAAATTCTTGGTAGCGGCTTTGCATTCTATGCCATTATCATTCGCAAGCGCGATCAGATCTTTGCTTGCTACTTCCAATTCTTTACTCAGTTCACTTATCTTCATTCAACTACCTCCGAATCCGAATTATTTTTCTCCAATTCGAGAATTATGCTTCCCGCAAAACCGTCGTCCGTAATTCCTACAGCCGCTCTTTCCTCGCTTCCCATCCATTTTCCCAACGTTGCTTTGTCGGAATAAAAGTAGATCGGTATATTCCTGTAAGAACACATGTCTTTGTACTTCTTCTTCGTGTTCTCGGAAGCGTCAAGCGCAACCACAACGAGTTTTGCTTTTCTAACTTTTATAATTTCTTCAACACTAAACTCTCCGCTTTTTAATTTCCCGGCCTTTTTGCAAAGACCGATAAGCGAAAGCACTTTGTCATTAGTCACCAAATAACTCCTCTGATGTTTTCTCGTAAAATTCCTCGGGCACGTGCATATCGAAAGTCTTGTCAAGGATATGGGTTTTCCTAAGCTTCTCGAAGCACTCTTTTTTCTTACATACGTAAGCGCCTCTTCCGTTAAGTCTGCCCGTCTCGTCAGCCATAACCTCTCCCTCGGGAGTTCTGACTATTCTTAACAGTTCTCTTTTATCTTTGTTCTCTCTGCATGCCACGCATGTCCTCAGCGGAACTCTTTTATTCTGCATCGGTTACTTCACCCTCTTCATTGGCTGCGAATTCGTCTTCTGTATATTCTTCTTCGCCTTCGTAGCCGTTCTCGTCATATTCATATCCGTTCTCATCGTAATCATATTCCTGCTCCTCTGTTGTGAAGCCGAATTCTTCTCTTGCCTGAGACTCGGACTTAATGTCAATCTTGAATCCTGTAAGCTTGGCTGCAAGACGCGCGTTCTGGCCTTCCTTACCGATCGCAAGCGATAACTGTGTATCGGGAACGATCACCATTGCCTCTTTGCTCTTGGGATCTTCTTCGTTAACCGCAACAGCGATAACCTGTGCGGGTGAAAGTGCATTCTGGATAAGCTCGTTTGCATCGTTTGACCATGTGATGATATCAATCTTCTCACCGCCGAGTTCATCAACGATAGCGTTAACTCTTGCACCGTTCAAACCTACGCATGCACCTACGGGATCAACGTTCTCATCCTTTGAGAATACAGCCATCTTTGTACGGCTGCCGGGCTCTCTTGCGATGCTCTTGATCTCAACGATGCCTTCTCTGATCTCTGAAACTTCAGCTTCAAAAAGTCTCTTTACGAAACCGGGATGTGTACGGGATACAAGGATCCTGGGTCCCTTGGGTGTATTCTTAACTTCAGTTATGTAAACCTTGATCCTGTCTGTGGGACGGAAATGCTCGCCCTTAACCTGCTCGGATTCGTTAAGCATTGCATCTGCTTTACCGAGGTTAATGGAGATGTTCTTTCCGATGTATCTCTGTACAACACCTACGATGATGTTGTTCTGCTTTGAATAATACTGATCGAATACAACGTTTCTTTCTTCTTCACGGATCTTCTGAAGGATCACGCTCTTTGCATGCTGTGTTGCGATACGGCCGAATTCCTTTGACTGAAGTTCAAATCTTACAACATCGCCTGCTTTTGCTTTCTTTGCAACCTTTTTAGCTTCCTCGAGAGAAACTTCCGTAACGGGATCCATTACGTCTTCAGGATTCTCTACAACGGTTTTCTCCTGATAGAGATGGTATTCGCCTGTTTCTCTGTCCATTTCAACAACGCAGTTCTCGTCGTTTCCGAAATGTTCCTTTGCAGCTTTCTTTAAAGAATTCTCTATAGCTTCAAACAGCGTCTCTTTGCTGATTTCCTTTTCCTTCTCGAGTTCGGAAATCGCTCTTAATAACTCTTCGCTGTCTTTTACCTTATTTTCCTTTGCCATTTTTTAATTCCTCCTTAGTTAAAAATCAATTGACAATCTTATAATCGCTATATCTTTTCTTGTAAATTCAATATCTTTATCATCAACGGTAACCGTAACCGTGTTTTGATCGAATGCTTTGAGCGTTCCGGTGAATTCCTTGCATTTGTCGATGGGTTTATAGAGTTTCACATCAACCTGCTCACCGATGGATCTTTCAAAATGTATATCTTTCTTAAGCTGTCTGCCGAGTCCCGGGGAAGAAACTTCGAAAATGTATGTCTCTTCGATGTAGTCCTCTTTGTCAAGGATCACGTTAAAGGCTCTCGATACTTTCTCGCAGTCGTCAATGTTCACGCCGCCTTCTTTGTCGATGTAAACCCTTAAGTACCAGTCTGCGCCTTCTTTCTCGAAATCGATGTCGTAAAGCTCGACACCCGCATCCTCAAGAACGGGCATTATCAGTTCCTTTGTTTTCTCAACATATCCTTCGTGTTTGCCCAATTTAAATCTCCTTTAAAAAATTAGAAAAGTGGGTTTCGTCAACCCACTTTTTCATCTAGCATATCTTTAACTTTATTCATATTACCAACTTAACCGAGTTATGTCAAGCAGTTACGCGAAATAACTAGTCCGAAACCACCTGATTTTTTCCGTTTTTCTTACCCTTGTAGAGATTCTCGTCCGCAATGGATATGAGTTTCTCGATCGAAAGACCGGGAATGGATTCGGAAATGCCGAAAGTCATCGTTATCTTTACTTCTTCGTTCAATGCCTTGACCGAAACTGAATTTACGGCCTGACGCATACGTTCCGCAACATCGGCCGTTATCTTTTTATTGCCGTTTATCGCAATGAGGAATTCTTCTCCGCCCCATCTGCATACGAAATCATCGTCTCTGGTGGATTTAAGCAGCGCCTGTGCAGCCATTTTTAAGACCTCGTCTCCGAAATCATGTCCGTATGTATCGTTGATCTTCTTAAAGTCATCTATATCAGCCATGATTATTCCGAAGATCGCACCTTCTTTGCTAAGATCCGCAAGCTTGTCTTCGAGTTTTTTATCCATGAATCTTCTGTTGTAAAGTCTGGTAAGAGGATCTATATTGGCTTCCTCGTCAAGCTCGTTATTTAAGATCTGCATTCTCTCGGCTTTATGCATGATATCCCAGTCAAGAAGTATCAAGAACTGAGCCATAGCAAGTATGGACATTACGATATTAAAGATCATTAATGCGATCTGCCAGCCGAGAACCATCTTTTCAATTGGTTCGATGAAATACGATATCATAAAATTGGCCGATATCGATAAAATAAACACTATTGTATAAAGAATACTGGAGAGTTCTTTTTTCTTAAACGAATTCCACGAAAGGATAACATAGAAAGCCGCCGGAACCATTGTGAAACAGTAAAAGAAAAAGCCTTTGTTTATTCCGATGAAGATCGTCGTAAGGAAGGTATGTAAGATAACTTCCATCGCGGCTATAAAAAGTGTTATCTTTAATTTTTTTAATTTATTGAGATAATCAAGACTTAAATATCCTACGAAAACACAGACATTGTAAATGCACAGCACCCTGTGCGAGCTTATCAGGAAAAGAATGGCGAAAATAAGATGGAGGATTCCGACTTCATGAAGAATAAGAGCAAATTTGAATTGCTCATCGAAATAGACTTCCCCGTTTTTTATACTTGTAACATAATGCTTAATATTACTCATATAACGCCCCACTCTTTACACACAAGATAATTATACCCCGATAAGTCAAATTTGTCATCATCTGCAAAACTTGTTGATAGTTTCAACATTTAAACAATTTTGTATGCATAAATTCAGGCAAATATGATATTATAAACATATGTTACAGGCTAAAGAACACGAAAAAGACCAATACAAAGAAATATACGAGCACATAAATGACGACTATCCCATGGCCGTCTATTTTGTCAAGCCTGACGAATACTTCTTAAACAACGTACCCTGGCACTGGCACGAGGAGATCGAGATAGATCTCGTCCGCGAAGGAAATGCCATATACACGATCGGTGACGATGTGGTAAGCGTTCCCGAACAGAGTGCGATCTTAATAAAGAGCAACATCGCCCATTCGATCAAATCCGAAAACGGCGACTGTTCGATCATTTCGGTGATCTTTTCTCCTCAGATGCTCTTCAGAGAAGAGAATTCCGCTTTGTGCATCTCTTACCTTAATCCTTTTCTGGCAACGCCTTATAAATTCAAACTTATAGAATCATCCGACAAAATAGGCAAAGCCCTGCTTTCCTATCTCGAAGATATCATCGACTATAACCTTAACAAGGAGTACGGTTTCGAACTTTTAAGCAAATCCGCTCTTCTTCAGTTCTGGTTCCTTCTCGTAAAAGATATCCCGCATACCGAATTCGTCAGCAAAAAGGAAGTTGCCGAGGAATATCAGAGCGCA
>CACZOG010000192.1 GCA_902782715.1 uncultured Lachnospiraceae bacterium
ACGTTGCTCCTGATCATGAAAGGCGGTACGCAGTATGTGAATCCTCGATCGATCATAAAATCACGTGCGTAGCTTATCACAGCCGAGTGAAGTCTTGCGATATCGCCCATCAGATAATAGAATCCGTTGCCGGCAACTCTTCCTGCCGCATCAAGATCGATACCGTCGAACTTCTCCATGATCTCTGTATGATAAGGAATCTCGAAATCAGGAACAACGGGATCTCCGTACTTTGTAACTTCAACGTTTTCGCTGTCGTCTTTTCCGATGGGAACCGAAGGATCGATGATATTGGGAATGACCATCATGATCTTGGTTGTCTCTTCTTCGAGTTCTTTCTGCTTAACATCAAGTTCTTCAAGTCTCTTAGCATTTTCAGCTACCTGCTTCTTAACTTCTTCGGCTTCTTCTTTCTTGCCCTGAGCCATCAAAGCACCAATCTGCTTGGAAATTGCATTTCTTGAAGCTTTAAGATTATCTGCTTCCTGCTGTGTTTTTCTTCTTAACTCATCAAGTTCGATAACCTTGTCAACCAAAGGTAATTTGTCGAACTGGAACTTATTCTCGATATTTTTCTTTACAACTTCAGGATTTTCTCTTAAAAACTTAATGTCAATCATTATATTTATCTCCTTTGAAATTAATATACTATTCTTCTTCGCCTGCAGAAGCTTTATCATCCGATTTGGAAATCTTCATTTTTCTTCTCGTTGCCTTATCGACTGCAAGCTGTTCCTCTTCACCTAAAACTATATCACATTTTCCGTTTTTGATTCTCTTTGAGTAGCAGAAACATCCGGATGATGAGTGAATGGAATTTATGAGAATTCCCGTATCGTTTTCATCTAATAATACCAAACAGAAACTGAGTTTTCCACCCATTTCTTTGAAAGCATCATATTTAACCAGGCCGACTTTCTGGAATGCGAGCTGATGTTTTGCATAAAGGTCTTTGATCTCTCTGGAGTGTTTGAGTCCGAGTTTTCTTATCGAATCCTGTTCCTCACACATCTGGAAGATTTTTTCCTCAAGACTTTCTGCCGTTGAGCCTTTCATAAACTTCTTATATGCTTTTCTGAATCTTATATTCTCATAAAGGACATATGCGAAACCGATTATGATAACGATTAAAAGAATAAATGTTATCAGGAAGAAATATCCGATATCGACATTTCCGAGTCCCATTTTTGTTAAAAATGCGCTGTTCATCAATTACCTCAGTTGCTATGTTATGTAAACCAAGCTGTTGTTTCTTATTTGAAACAATCCATGATTCTTTCGAAATCATCATTCGAATAAAATTCGATTTCAATCTTGCCGCTTCCGTTATCCTTAAGGGATACGGCTACTTTTGTTCCGAGTTTATCTTTTAATTTGTTCTCGTAACTCTTGTAAGCATCGGAAATCTGAACTGTTTTCCTGTCTCTCTCAACCTTTTCTTTTCCAAGATTCTTTACTGCTTTTTCAGTCTCACGAACACTCATCTTCTGATCGAAAACCTGCTGAGCAAGATTGTATTGTAACTTGGGATCTTCAACTCCTAAAAGAGCTCTCGCATGTCCGGGAGAGATCATCTCATCAATGAGCATCTGCTGAACATCATTGCAGAGTTTCAAAAGTCTCATTGTATTTGTGATAACAGTACGGCTCTTTGAAACCTTCTCGGCAACTTCGTCCTGCTTTAAGTTGAATTCCTCGATAAGTCTTCTGTATGCATGTGCTTCTTCAATCGCATTAAGGTCTTCTCTCTGAATGTTCTCGATCAAAGCAAGTTCTACTATTTCAAGTTCGGTTAAGTCTTTGATAATGATGGGAACTTCCGTAAGACCTGCAATGTTGGCTGCTCTCCATCTTCTTTCGCCGGCGATTATCTCATAATATGATTTTCTGTCCTGAACGATCAAAGGTTCAATGATTCCGTGTTCCTTAATTGAATCGGCCAGTTCGTTTAATGCATCTTCATTGAAATTCTTTCTCGGCTGAGACTTGTTGGGTTCAACTTTTGAAATGTTCATCATTACGATGCTGTCTTTAACTTTCTCATTGATCTGGGGCTTTTCGACATTAGTATCGATTAATGCTCCGAGTCCCTTTCCTTTATTTAATCCTTTTTTGTTAAGTCCGGCCATTCGTCCTTCCCCCTGATTCATACTTTTTGAATTATACTATAATTCTCTTATTTTTGCATTAAATATAAGATTGAATTGTACGACCTTTTCACTGTCGACTCTTCGTTTTTCTATGGTTTCACGTAAAACATTATCTTAATCTGATAAGTTCGTCTGCGAGTTTGTTATAACTTTCGGCTCCGGCTGACTTGGGATCGTATTCAATGATGGGCTTTCCGTAACTGGGAGCTTCGGCAAGTCTTACATTTCTGGGAATGGTTGTCTCAAAAATTCTCTCTTCCAGTGCTTCTTTTACGGAATCAACTACATCCTGAGAAAGATTTGTTCTGGAATCGTACATTGTGAATACAACGCCTTCCATATAAAGTGAAGGATTCAGTTTCTGCTTAACAAGGTTAACGGTATGGATCAACTGGCTCAAACCTTCCATCGCATAGAACTCACACTGGATGGGAACAAGAACACTTCCGGCTGTTGTCATGGCATTAACCGTAAGCATGCTTAATGAAGGCGGGCAGTCGATAAAGATATAATCGTACTGATCCTTTATCCAGTCTATTTCGTTTTTCAGAATATATTCTTTTTTATCCGTATCTATAAATTCAATCTCGGCTGCTGCAAGATTGACATTCGAAGGGATAACGGAGAGATTTTCATATACATCGGGAATGATGCACTGCTTGATCGGGCATTCGCCAAGCATCAGTTCGTATAGTGTATTGTCAAGTTCGTTCTTTTCAATACCGAATCCGCTGGTAGTATTTCCCTGGGGATCCATATCCACAACAAGAACTTTCTTTCCTTTTTTGGCTATTGCAGCTGCAAGGTTAATAGCTGTTGTTGTTTTTCCTACTCCACCTTTTTGGTTTGCTATTGCTATTACTCTGCCCATTTTTCTCTCCTCTGTATACACATTTTTAAAACTTTTCACGTTAAACTTTTCAGTCGCTTATACATAATAACATTATTGGACTTCTTTATCTATATAAAATACTTCCAATTTTGTTACAAAATTTTCTTATATTCTAAAATATTTTACCTCTTGTCTCTGGTCTCGATGATATGTAATGTATGATCTGTCGCCAGAATTTCTTCAATTCTTTCTGGGATAAATGCCGGTTTGATAGTGGATTTCTTTATTTCTTCTACAGATAACCAGATAAGTTCCTCGTCTTCGTCGCTTTCTTTTTTCAGTTCGCTGACGTCCTCGGCATTCATTCTGTAGTAGAACTCCAGTACATGACAGTTCTTTCCTTCGATATTTCCGCCTTTGCCGTCAAAGAAATTCTCGCAGAGTACGCAGAGTAACTCGGCTTTGGCTTTGATCCCGGACTCTTCATATACTTCTCTTTCAATACATTCAGCTGAAGTTTCTCCGATATGGACGGCCCCGCCTATCATATAGTAATAATCTTCGAAGTTTGATTTTACAAAAAGGTATTTACCTTCATGTTCTACGAATGCTCCGGTCCTGTATCTGAACCAGTCATTTGTATTATGAATCTTAATATCTTCAGCCATAAAACCCCCGACCATATCTGTTATAACAGAATGGTTTCCTGTTCTTAATATATATAGTTCTATATCTAGTGATAAACATTATTTTTGTTTCACATGAAACATACTATATATATTATGCCTATATTTTATGTTTCACAATTTTTACAAAATGTGGTGTTAAATTGTTTCACGTGAAACATTATATAGTTTTTATCAGAAAAGTGTTTCACGTGAAACATCTACATATAGATCAAAGATAAAATCAAGATATTGATAATCAGACGATATCATTCTTATAAAGAAATTCCTTTATATAATAATTCACTGCTTTCGGATTATCAACATTAGAATTATGTGCGGCATCCGGAATGATGATCATTTCGTATCCTGTGTCCCTGGTCCACTCTCTGTTATAGGAAACAACTTTACCGGTTTTATCCTTTTCACCGACAAGAAGAACAACCGGACAATTGATCTTAAAAGGACGATTGTCATCGAAAAATGCTTTATAACCCTGAGACATAAGATTGATGAGTTCGGTTTTATTATAGTACTTAAGCATATCCAACATATTAGCTCTGCCTTCTTCGGTCAGTGCATTCTGATTTGCCATTGACTTTTTAAGAATATTTTCTGTATACGCTTTAGCCATCCAGTCGAGCTGTTTGATCCACCAGACATCCGACTTGGAATAATAATATCCGTAAGAAGAAGAATCAATGGAAACAAAAGCTTTGACCATATCCGGGTATCTCATGATAAAAGCCTGAGAAAGATATCCTCCCAAAGACTGTCCGACTAAAATAACAGAAGATATATTGCACTCTTCCAGTATTCTTTTAATAAGGTTGGAAGTCGTATCCATGTCCAGCCTTTTATAGTCACGGGACTCGGCATGCATCGGAGCATCCCAGGTAATGATATTATACAAACCTTCGAAATACGGAAGCTGTTCATCAAACATGGTATGATTGGCAGTCAGACCATGAAGGAAAAATAAAGTATTGTCTTTATCAAATACTTCAGATCTCCAATAGGAAAGTTTTCCGTTTTCATCTTCAATAAAACATTTCTGCATTTAGAATTCCCTTTATTTGTTACAGAGGTTTCTTCGAAGGTGTTCCCGCTTTTCTGGGGAAACGGTCCTCTGTGGATTTAATCTTCTTTATATAAACATTACTTCTCGAATAATCGGAATCCGGAAGGATGAAATCAAAAGTATTGATAAGTTTACCGCCTAACATACCTATGGCATTTTTTGAAGAATTAATTTCTTCTGAAGAATTGCCTGATTTATATGAAACAAATATACCGTCAACTTTTACAAAGGGTAAACAATATTCACTGAGTACACTTAAGTTTGCAACTGCTCTTGATACAACTACATCAAACTGTTCTCTGTACTTTTCATCATGAGCAAGTTCTTCGGCTCTTGCATGAATCGCATTAATATCTTTCAGGTCTAATTCATCTATGACAATATTAAGAAAATCAATTCTTTTATTAAGTGAATCTGCCAGTGTTATTTTAAGATTTGGAAAAGCGATCTTCAAAGGTATACCCGGAAAGCCTGCTCCGGTACCCATATCAAGAAGGGTATATTCTTTATCACCTAAATCATCGATACATTTTATAAGGGATAAAGAATCAAGAAAATGTTTCTTATATATTTCATCAATGTCAGTTATAGCAGTAAGATTGATCTTCTCATTCCACTCGAGCAATAAATCCTTATACTTATCGAAAAGGATAAGCTGCTCATCGGATAAAACTATATTCCATTCTTTTAAGTCTTTAATGAACTGATCCATTAACAATCCTCATAAATAATTGAATATAATAATAGCTAAACTAAACATAGAAAATGAAAATCGTAATCGTTTTTACCTGTCCGATAAATCGGACATATAGAAAATCATAAAGTAATATTTACTTCAATGACATTACATAGATCTGACAGGGATTGGCTTCATCCCATAAAAGAGGTATAACTTCGAACTCTTTAAATCCGAGTGCGAGATAGAAAAGATTGGTTCTGTCATAATCTTCATAAACACCCATCTTAACTGTCTTAACCTGCATAAAGGAATAACCTTTTTCGATGGCGATCTCCTTTGCTTTCTTAAAGAGAGATTTGCCGATCCCGGTTCTGTGATATTCTTTTAAAACTCCCATAACTGCGAGTTCTGCAGTTTCTTTACCGGTTTCTTTAAGACAGATAAAACCGATCGGTTTATCATCCTCGAAAGCAGCGATCATAATAAAATCTTTACTGTCTTTGATATACTGTTCTCTGGTTTCATTAACTTCAAACCATTCCGTAAGCGATTCAAGAATCAATCTTGCAATTCGCATTTTTTCTTCTTTATCAAAAATCTCCTCTAACATAAATCACTTTATTCCCTCTTACATTTTATTCTTTTATATGTACAATAAAACGGACATATAACTAAAAAGTCTGAACATCAAATACTATGGTGTCCCTTCCGTTGAATCTTACAAAATAACGATTCACCATGAAAAAGTAATCATTTTCAAACTGATTGCAAAAATACCAGTCTTCACCCTGCAAAGATGATGTATCAATGCTTCCTAAGTCGAATGAAGTAAAGGTGTCATCGTATATCCATTTGTATGTACTGTTTAATTCTCTGGCCTGCTCTTCGCTTATCTTAATGACACCGCGGTATCTCGGATCTGTGGGTCCCAGAGAATAATCACCGTTTCGTCCGTAACCGATCCTTATCTGTTCATATTCGCAGTCGGTAACCGTCAGGTCTTTTGCATACTTATTGGTAAAAGCCTGATTGTGATAATGATCTATGATCTCGGTCTGTTTTCTTTCGCAGCCGATCAAAGTAAAGATCATAAGAACTGAAACGATAAATAATCTAAAAAATCTGTTCATATTTTTCCCTTTATTTTTTATATATTTATCTGCCGATCGAAGCAAGATAAATAAGAAGTACCGAAACATCGGCAGGAGTAACTCCGCTTATTCTGGAAGCCTGACCTACGGATCTGGGTTTGAAAAGTTTTAACTTCTGTCTGGCCTCAAGTCTTAATGAAGAAACCAGATCGTAATCGATGTCATCCGGGATCAGCTTCTTTTCCATTTTCTTAAATGCGGCAACCTGACGTTCCTGTCTTTCGATATAGCCTTCGTATTTAATCCTGATGCAAACCTGCTCAATAATGTCTTCCGAAAGTTCTTCTCTTTCCTTATCAAAGAATGAAAGATTCTCATACGTGATCTCAGGTCTGCAAAGTAATTCTGCAAGTGAAGTTCCTGTACGTAAAGGTGCGGAACCGAGTGTTTCAAGATACTCCTGATTCTTTGTTGCGGATCCTACAAAAGTATTCTTAAGTCTTTCAACTTCAGCAGTTATCTTTTCATCTTTATAAAGAACATAATCATACTGCTCTTTGGTAACCAGTCCGACTTCATATCCGATCTTGCGGAGTCTGAAATCCGCATTGTCCTGACGAAGAAGAAGTCTGTACTCAGCTCTTGAAGTCATCATTCTGTAAGGCTCAAGATTTTCTTTTGTAACAAGATCGTCAATGAGAACACCGATATATGCTTCACTTCTGTCTAAGATAACAGGCTCTTTTCCCTGAATCTTTCTTGCCGCATTAATACCTGCGATAAGTCCCTGTGCTGCTGCTTCCTCATATCCGGAAGAGCCGTTAAACTGACCTGCGGAGAAAAGTCCGGAAACACCTTTTATCTCAAGTGATAAAGTCAAAAGTCCGGGTGTTAAGCAGTCATATTCGATAGCGTAAGCATTTCTTACTATCTTACAGTTCTCAAGTCCGGGAACCGTTCGATACATGGCAAGCTGTACGTCTTCGGGAAGTGATGAACTCATTCCTCCGACATACATTTCATTTGTGTATAATCCTTCAGGCTCGATGAAAACCTGATGTCTTTCCTTATCCGCAAACTTGACTACCTTATCCTCGATTGAAGGACAGTATCTCGGACCCGTACCCTCAATGATCCCGGCATAGATAGGAGAACGGTCAAGATTTGCTTTTATGATCTTATGAGTCTCTTCATTGGTATATGTAAGATAGCAGGAAACCTGATCCTTCTGGATATCATCGGGGTTTGTGGAGAATGAAAAAGGAATGATCCTCTCATCGCCCTTCTGCTCTTCCATCTTCGAAAAATCAAGGCTTCGCTTATCCATTCTTGCGGGTGTTCCGGTCTTAAATCTTCTTAAAGTCACACCCATTGCATTTAAGGATTCTGAAAGATGCGTTGC
>CACZOG010000193.1 GCA_902782715.1 uncultured Lachnospiraceae bacterium
CTCCTCAATAATGTTTTTTGGGGTCGATGCCCCTGCTGTAATTCCCACCAGGTTAGCATTAGCAGGTAAATCCAAATGCAACTCCTTAAGTGTCTGAATGAAATAGGTTTTCTCGCAATACATTTTACATATCTCATAAAGCTTACGCGAGTTTGAGCTTTGTGAGTCTCCTATAACAATCATAACGTCCGCAATTTCAGCCAGTTGCGCGGCCTCGTTTTGGCGTTCGAATGTAGCATTGCATATAGTGTTCACAACACTAACATTAACATCATAACAAATTTTATTTAAATATTCAACTAAATCTTTAAATTTATTCTTATTAAATGTAGTTTGCGAAACAACGCAAATATCGGCATTTGACAAGCCTTTTAAAGACTCTGTGTCCTCTTCGCATCCCACAACGAAAGCATTGCCTGCGCACCACCCTTTTATGCCCTCTACTTCAGGGTGTCCGTCGTTACCGATTATGACCACCGTTTTGCCCTCGGATGAGGCTTCTTCAACGATCTTGTGTATCCTTTTTACAAAGGGGCAGGTAGTATCGATTATCTTTAATCCGGTCTTTTCGAGGCCTTCGTATATCTCCTTCGAAACCCCGTGGGATCTGATGATCACGCAGCCTTCTTTTACGCCTTCTAATTCTTCAAGGGAATTGACAGTCTTAACACCCTTTGATTCGAAATCGCCGACAACTTCCTTGTTATGAATTATCGAACCGAAAGTGTAAATGGGACCGCCGTTTTCAATTTGTTCGTAAACCGTATCCACGGCTCTTTTTACGCCGAAGCAGAAGCCCGCGGATGCAGCAAGTCTAACTTCCATTTATTTGCTCTCTATTATCGAAATGATCTTGTCTTTTACTTCTTCGATCGTCATGTCGGATGTATCAAGGAATACGGCATCCTCAGCCTGTTTAAGAGGTGCGATCTCTCTGTTCATGTCTCTTTCGTCACGCTCGATGATCTCTTTCTCGATCGTGTCAAGATCGCATTCCGTTCCTTTTTCCTTAAGCTCGAGATATCTTCTCTCTGCTCTTACCCTGCTTGAAGCGGTAAGGTAGATCTTGCATTCGGCATTGGGCAGGATGTTGGTTCCGATATCTCTTCCGTCCATTACGACATCGTTTTCACGCGCAAGTTTTCTCTGAAGTTCGAGTAACTGTGCACGGACTTTACCGTTTGTGGAACTTGCGGAAGCCATATTGCCTACTTCCTGAGTTCTTATGAGACCGTTAACGTTCTCTCCGTTTAAAAGCACGATCTGGGTTCCGTTATCGTATTCGATAGATACATTCGCTTCGCCACAGTACTTCTCAAAACCTTCATTGTCATCGATCCCGACGCCTTTTCTTATAAGATAAAGAGCTATCGCACGATACATTGCTCCCGTATCAACATAGATATAACCTTTTTCTTTGGCAACAAGCTTTGCGATTGTTGATTTGCCCGCACCTGCAGGTCCGTCGATGGCTACATTAAAACCCATTTTGAATTCTCCTTTATATTATAATTTTTTACCTTTATTCCTTTGCTGAAGCACTCTTTCCGGCAAGATAACCCGTACTTACAGCAACCTGGATGTTAAAACCGCCCGTAAAAGCATCAACATCAATGACTTCACCCGAAAAGTAAAGGTTCTTTACCGCTTTGCTTTCCATTGTTTTGGGGTTAATATCCTTGGTCGAAACCCCGCCGTGAGTGATTATCGCCTCATCATATCCTCTGGTACCGGATATGTTTATCCTGAGTCTCTTCGTGTTTTCTAAAATGCGAAGTCTCTCTTCCCTGGTTATCTCATTGCATTTTTTGTACATATCAGTATCGGAAAGTTCGATGATCTTAAGTCCGAGTTTTACGGGATATAACTCGCCGAGGATGTTTTTTAACTCTTTTTTGTTGCCTTCTTTGAATTCACGGATAAGTCTTGCATCAAACTCTTCGTCAGAAAGAGCAGGTTTCAGATCGATCAGTGCATAAACATCCCCGGAATCATATGAAGCAAGTATCGAACTTGCACTTAATACAAGCGGACCGCTTATACCAAAATGCGTAAAAAGCATTTCACCCTGTTCTTCAAATCTGCATTTTGAATCGATAAACAAAGAGAGTTTAACATTCTTCAACGTAAGTCCCTGAAGATCAGTTACCCATCCGTCATTACTGTTCAAAGGCACAAGTGCGGGCTTTAACGATGAGATCCTGTGTCCGCTCTCTCCCGCCCATCTTAATCCGTCTCCGGTTGAGCCGGTTGATTTATAAGAAATTCCGCCTGTAGCTACTATAACGTTGTCTGCATAAACCTTTTCGCCTTTGTCGGTAATTATGCCTTTTGCGATCTTTAAAGGTTCTTTGTCTTTTTTATCTTTATTTTCTTTGTCAGCATTTACGATATCTTCGACAATAAGGCTTTTTACGCTATCATTGAGTCTGACTTTGACTTTGTTTTCTTTTAATGCATGATCAAATGCCTTGATGATATCGGATGAATGATCGCTTACGGGAAAAACTCTGTTGCCTCTTTCGGTCTTTAAAGGTGTCCCGTTCTGCTCGATCATATCCATCAGATCGAAATTATCGAAGTTTGAAAAAGCACTGTATAAAAACTTCGGATTGCTTACTATATTTTCAAAAAACTCATCCCTTAAGCAGGCATTTGTCACATTGCATCTGCCTTTTCCGGTTATGAAAAGTTTTTTGCCTATCTTTTCATTTTTTTCAAACAGAATAACTTCGTTTGAATCATTCGCACAGGCGATCGCCGCAGCCATTCCCGCGGGTCCCGCGCCTATTACTATCGTCTTCATCTTTACCGCCTTTTTCCAATTTAAAATTTTACAAAAAAGAGCTTAAAATGTAAAGAAGCAAGTGTTTCGCAATTAAACAAAAAGCAACGCGAAAACGTTGCTCTTTGTAAGGTAAAAAATTATGAAAAGAGAATTTTCTTTTCTGCTTCCTCAAGTGCCTGAATCACTTTATCGCACCAGGCATCAAATTCGGGATCTTCCTTCTGACATTCCTCATGATCTTTGATATAATCCAAAGTCATTTTGATCCCTTGTTCAAATCTGACATTCATGTTAAGACCGGGAACTGCTTTTTTAAGTTTCGAGTTGTCAAAAACAACCGAATTTGCCTTATCTCCTATCAGTGAACCCGTATAATCATAATTGCTGCATTTTGCCAGGAATTCGCTTGAAACATAATAAGGTTTGAATTCAACACACAGGCAGTCAGCAACGGTTTTATAGATCTGATTCCATGTAAGTGTCTCATCATTGGTGATCTGGAATGCTTCTCCTATCGCATGAGGATTACCCATAAGTCCGATAAATCCTTTGGCGAAATCCGAGTTGTGAGTCATCGTCCAGAGACTTGTACCGTCACCGTGAACTATAACCTTCTTTCCTTCAAGCATTCTCTTAATCACCTGATAAGAACCGTTGTTTCCGTGTACTCCGAGAGGAACTTCTTTTTCACAGTACGTGTGTGAAGGTCTTATTATCGTTACCGGGAAACCTTCTTCACGATACATTTTCATAAGAAAATCTTCGCACTCGATCTTATCCCTTGAATACTGCCAGTAAGGATTGGCAAGCGCCGTGCCTTCTGTTATCACATAATCTTTACAGGGCTTATTATAAGCGGAAGCAGATGAGATATACATAAACTGCTTCGTTTTGTCTTTAAACACCCTGTAATCCCGTTCAAGCTGCGCTTTCTTAAATCCTATAAAATCGCAGATAACGTCAAACTTCAAAGAACCAATAACGCTTTTTAATTCTTCCTCGTCGTTTACGTCATTTACTTTAAGATGTTTGATCTTTCCTTCAAATTCGCTGTTTCTGTTTCCTCTGTTTAAAAGATAAACATCCTCTCCCATTTCAATAAGCTTTCTTGTGATAGCCGATGAAATCGTTCCGGTTCCGCCGATGAATAATACTTTCATGTGTAACACTCCCAATACAAAATAATCTTACTATATTTCAAACCCCTTCAAACCCTACAAAAACCCTCTATATATTTTGCTTAACTGCAGCCAGCTTATAAATGTTGGTAACGTCTTCCCTGTTAAGAGGCATGAATCCTCCTCTTACACCGTCACCAACTCCGAGTTTTTCAACAAGTACCGGAATATCTTCAGCCTTTGCTCCGATCTCTTCGAAATCAAGCGGCATTCCGATGCTTCTTAAAAACTTTCTGAATTCTCTGATTCCCGCAAGAGCAGTTTCTTCGGGATTTTCAAAGTTCATCTGAACACCCCATACTCTTGTCGCAACCTGACAGAATCTCATTACATTATGCTTATATACATATTCCATCCATGCGGGCATGATAACCGCAAGGCCTGCACCGTGTGCACAGTCGTAAAGTCCGGAAAGTTCATGTTCAAGTCCGTGTGAGTTCCAGTCCTGGCTTCTTCCCACGCCTACGATATCATTATGAGCTACTGTTCCTGCCCACATGATATTTGCTCTTGCTTCATAGTTGTTCGGATTCTCGATCACTCTCGGAGCTTCTTTGATCATTGTCAGAAGAAGACCTTCGCAAAGTCTGTCCGTAACTTCAACTTCAAGTGTATTCGTAAAATATCTCTCAAAAATATGAGCCATGATATCCGTAATGCCGCATGCCGTCTGATAAGGAGGAAGCGTACATGTAAGTTCGGGATTAAGAATTGAAAATCTCGGTCTTACAAGATCCGAAACAATATCTCTTTTAAGCATTCCGTCCTCTTTGGTAACTACCGATGCTCCCGATCCTTCGGAGCCTGCGGCAGCGATCGTAAGTACGGTACCGATGGGAAGCGCCTTCTTTACATCGGCTTTTCTTAAATACATATCCCAGAAGTCGCCTTCATAGTAAAAACCTGCGGCAATACCTTTGGATGAATCTATACATGATCCGCCGCCGACGGAAAGGATAAAATCAATATTCTCATTCTTGCAGATTTCGATTCCCTCATAAATAAGTGTATCTCTGGGATTGGGCTTTACGCCGCCTAAAAGAACATAGAAAAGTCCTTCATCTTCCAAAGATTGGCACACTCTGTCCAAAAGACCGCTTTTCTTTGCCGAGTTAGAACCGAAATGTACAAGGACTCTGCTTCCGCCGTACTTTTTAACCATTTCTCCGGCTTTTAACTCACCTTCTGTTCCGAAAACAAATTCCGTGGGGGAATAAAAGTTAAAATTCTCCATGTAGCCCTCCAAATTCTTTTTTCATAATTTTGTTAATATTCTACTCAAACGCATCTATATATGATATAAAAATAATATACGAAAATTGTAAAAATCTATCCTATCAGTTTTTCAAAGGGGACAAAAAGATGAATTTTTTTGAAGAAAGCGATCTTATTAACACGCCGTTTGAATGTATTGATTATGATTCGAAAAACAATGTTTTCCCGGTAACAAAACATTATCATTACTATCTCGAACTCATATACATGAAAGAAGGAATATGCATGATGCAGTGCGGGAATGATCTTTACGAAGTACATCCCGGAGAAATGATGCTTTTTCATCCGAATGTAATTCATGCCATGTATGCCAAAAATAACGAGTATGTTAAATACAGCGTTTTCAAGCTTGATATAAACAGAATGTATCTTTCTTCCAACTATTCTCCAAAGCTAAGGAGCATATTCAAATCGATCGAAAAACAGGGATTTGATGTACTTTTCTCAAAAGAATACGTTGATTCCATTCAGGGCGAAGAACTCTTTAATATGTGC
>CACZOG010000194.1 GCA_902782715.1 uncultured Lachnospiraceae bacterium
ACACGGTGCGTTTAATTTCGAGAACGGGATTTACGATATCATTCCGCTCATAATGCCCGTAACCGGCGGACACTACTGGTTTGCGACAGTTTACATTCTGCTTTATCTTTTCTTCCCTTTCTTAAACAAGGGAATCGATGCGATGGATAAAAAGCAGTTTAAGGGAATAATAGCGGCAGCAGTTCTGGTATTCTCCGTATGGAATACGCTCCTTCCTTTTACTCAGCCTCTTGCGGACCGCGAAGGAATGGATATCTGCTGGTTCGTATGCTTATATCTTGTGGCGGCATACATAAGAAAATATCCCGAGGATTTCAAGTTAAACAGATGGCTTTATCTTCTGTTTTCGGCAGTATCCTGCATCCTCGTATTCGGCCTTGCAAAGATGATCCTCATTGCGGATTCTTTTATCGGAAAATTCGGAGGATATGCGAAGAACTTTTATCCTTACAACTCATTCCTTATCTTCTTTGCGAGCGTATGCCTTTTCTTGTTCGTTCTAAAAGGCGGATCAAAGAGTCCGAATTGGCTTTCGAAAGTTATTCTCTTTGCATCACAGGGAACGTTCGGAGTGTACCTTTTACATGAACACAGACTGCTAAGATACCTCTGGCCTGAGTGGTTTCATGTTAAAGAAGTATCAAAGACTCCGCTCTTCGTTCTTCATGCGTTAGGAACGATCGCGGCGATATTCGCTGTCGGAATAATCATAGATTTTATAAGGCGCCTTATATTCGGCATCTTTACGAATAAAAAAGAAAAACAAACAGAAAAATAAGCACCAAGAAAACCGGAATGAGTCCGGAGAATTGGAGAGAAATATGATCAGATTCAATGTACCGCCCTATACAGGTAAAGAACTTGAGTATATCAGACAGGCCGTGGAGAATAAGAAGATCTGCGGTGACGGTGATTTTACGAAGAAATGCAATGAATGGATTGAGAAAAAAACAGGAACGACGAAAGCGCTTTTAACAACATCCTGCACGCATGCGACGGAGATGGCTGCGCTTCTTTGCGACATTAAACCCGGCGATGAAGTGATAATGCCGAGTTATACATTTGTATCAACTGCCGACGCTTTTGTATTAAGAGGAGCAAAGGCGGTATTTGTCGACATCCGACCCGATACGATGAACATTGATGAGAACTTGATCGAGGCTGCGATCACAGATAAGACCAGGGCCATCGTTCCCGTTCATTATGCGGGAGTAGGCTGCGACATGGATAAGATCATGGATATCGCCGGCAGATATAACCTTAAGGTCATCGAGGATGCCGCACAGGGGATCATGTCCGAGTACAAAGGCAAACCTCTCGGAACTTTCGGCGAATACGGATGCTTTTCTTTCCATGAGACCAAGAACTTATCGATGGGCGAGGGCGGTGCTCTTTTGATAAGAGACGAAGAGAGTATTGAACAGGCTGAGATCGTAAGAGAAAAAGGTACAAACAGAGCGAAGTTCTTCAGAGGTCAGATAGATAAATACACATGGGTGGATGCAGGCTCTTCATATCTTCCGAGTGAACTTAATGCTGCATACCTTTATGCACAGCTTGAGATGGCTGATGAGATCACGGCTGACAGATTAAGAACCTGGAACAAATACTTTGATGCGTTTGAAGATCTCGAAAAAGCGGGAAAGATCGAAAGACCTTTTATCCCTTCGGACTGCAAGCACAATGCCCACATGTTTTACCTTAAGTGCAGGGATTTAAAAGAGAGAACGGAATTCATCAGATTCTTAAAAGAGAACGATATCCTTGCGGTATTCCATTACGTTCCTCTGCACAGTGCTCCCGCAGGTCAGAAATACGGACGTTTTAACGGAGAAGACGTATACACGACCAAGGAAAGCGAGAGACTTGTAAGACTGCCTCTTTACTACGGTCTTACGGATGCGGACAGCGATCACATTATCGAAAAAGTCAAAGAGTTTTATAAATAAAAGCTTACTGTCGGGATGCGCCGGCTCATGCTGTTCATCAGGAGATAAAATGTCCGAAGTCAAGATACGTCCAATTACATATGATGATACCGAAGACATAATCAGATGGCGAAATTCCGATTATGTAAGAAGCCGTTTTATCGATCAGAGACTTTTTACCAAAGAGAGTCACGAGTACTGGCTTAAGAATTTTGTCGAAACGGGAAAAGTAGCTCAGTTTATGATCCTGCTTGATGACGAACCTGTCGGAAGCGTTTATTTAAGAGATATCGATCACGATGAAAAAAGTGCCGAATACGGTATCTTTATAGGCGAGGAAAGTGCGAGGGGAAAGCATGTCGGAACAAAGGCCGCAAAGCTTATTCTTTCATATGCTTTCAATGAACTGAAACTCGACAAGATCTTCCTTCGCGTTTACAAAGACAACCCCGGTGCGATAAAGAGTTACGAAAACGCGGGATTTAAAAAGAACGGACGAAGCGAAGACGTAGAAGTGAATGGTGAAGTTCGTGAAGTGATCTTCATGGAACTGGAGAAAAAAGATTTTGAATAACGAAAAAAGAGACAAAGCGATAAATTATGCGTTTGTTGTTCTAACGACAATGGCTTTCACATTTTATTGCTTTGAACTTGTTCTTCTTCATTACAATCAAACACAGTATCCGATAACGGGAATGTACGAATCGGATCTTTTTGCCCATATCGAGATGGCGCTTGACGGCTGGGGATACAGCATACTTGCCGTGATCTTCCGACTTTTATCGCTCCTTCCGACATTCGCTTTTAATCTTTCGATAGCGGCATTTTTATGCATCTGCGAAGCGGCAACCATTGCCGTTACATATATTTTTATCAGGACCAAAGGACTAGGATTAAAGACATCGATCGCACTTACCGCATTTTCCGCATTTGTTATGCCGATGTTTGTAAGAAGCATACAGCCGTACAGATATATCGGTTATCAGTCGCCGAGCATCTGGCACAACTCGACATATATCGTGATGAAGCTTTGTGCATTCATATGCATCTGTCTTTATCTTTCAATAGCGGAAAATTATCACGAAAAGATCAAGGCAGTGGATCTGATCGTATTCTCACTCCTTCTTGCCGTGACCACTTCCGTCAAAACAAATTTCATTCTTGTTTTTGCGCCTGTGGCACTTATGTTTCTGATAGTCGACCTGATACTTAAAGTACCGTTTAAAAGGATCTTATTGTGTGCATTGACGGTCATTCCTTCGATCGCGGTCATTCTTTTTCAGGAGATCGTTCTTTTCGGAAAAGATACCGGAAACGGAATAGTGATCGATCCTTTGTACAGCGTTTACCTGCGTGCGGAGAAACCGTATTTTACGATGATACTCTCCGCGGCTTTCCCGGTGTTTGTTCTGCTTGTCAACATCGTTCCGGTCTTAAAAGACACGATCGCAGATTTTAAGGAGAAAAGAAAAACTCTTACCCACCGTGCATTTCTTTTATCCTGGGCAATGTGGGCCGTGGGATTTATGGAACTCATTCTTTTAAGGGAAACGGGAGCGAGAGAACTTGACGATAACTTTGCATGGGGATATGATTTCTGTCTCTTTGTTTTATTTGTCGTCAGTCTGATCTATTTTATAAAAAACATAAAAAACAAAAAAGTCATAACGACCGTTTACGCAGTTGTCGGAAGTGCGATGATCGCATACCACACATACTGCGGAATATATTTCTTTGTAAATCTGACCAGAGGTCTGACATTTTTTATGCAATAGAAGAGGGAAAAAGGAAATGAAAATCAGTTTTGTAATACCGTGTTACAGATCGGAGAAAACGCTCGGAGGGGTTATTGAAGAAATTCAGTCAACAATGCCTGAGATCGGACATGACTACGAGATAATCCTTGTTAACGACTGTTCTCCCGACAACACATTCGAAGTCATAAGGGAACTTGCTTCAAAGAATAAAAATATACTGGGGATCAATCTTGCGAAGAATTTCGGACAGCACAGTGCGCTTATGGCGGGCATGAGACATTCGACCGGCGATGTTGTGGTATGTCTTGACGATGACGGACAGACTCCCGCAAACGAGGTCGGCAAACTTCTCGGAAAGCTTGAAGAAGGATATGATGTCTGCTATGCGAGCTACGGAAAGAAACAGCACTCGGGCTTCAGAAATTTCGGAAGCAAAGTCAATGAATTAATGACCAGGATAATGCTCGGCAAACCCAAGAAACTGAAAGTATCAAGTTATTTTGCGGTTAAAAGATTTATTGTCGATGACATGCTCAGATACGAACAGTCATATGCATATGTGATAGGTCTTGTTTTAAGAGCGACAAAGAATGTATGCAATGTCGAAGTCAATCACAGAGCACGTACCGAAGGTACGAGCGGATATACGCTTGCAAAGCTTATCTCACTCTGGTTAAACGGCTTTACCGCATTCTCGATCAAACCTTTAAGGATCGCATCGGCGATCGGATGCTTCTGCGCCGCTTCGGGATTCATATACGGTATTTACACGATCATCAAGAAACTGGTTCTTGTTGATGTGCAGGCAGGTTTCTCAGCGATCATGTCGGTTCTTGTTTTCATAGGCGGAATGATCATGATCATGCTCGGACTGATAGGAGAGTATATCGGAAGGATCTATATCTGCATGAACAGTTCTCCTCAGTACGTAATCAAGGAAAAAGTCGGTAATATCGAAAAATAATACTTAAAATGGATAAAAGCGAAAATAAGAATAATTCCAAAAAGAAGAAGTCGATCATTCCGGATTGCATCTTTGCTGCAGTTCTTATTTTGCTGCCTTTTCTTCATCTTGCTTTCGGTGTTGAGTTTACGGATACCGTTTACAGTCCCGGTAATTACGAGAATCTTCAGAACATGAATCTGACCTGGACCATTGCCACTTTCTGGGCGAATATG
>CACZOG010000195.1 GCA_902782715.1 uncultured Lachnospiraceae bacterium
AAAAGTTCACAGATGATCGCGCCGAATTCGTCCGATGTTCTGGACATCTTGGACATGATCTTGAATTTGACGAGGAGTTCCTCGCCCTTGTAAACACCGAAATTGATATTTGTGTTGCCTACATCACATACCAGTAACATTTTTTACACCTCATCCGTCGACTTCGTCGACACCTTGTCTCCGCTCCCGCTCCGCTCGGCACAAAGCCGATGTCCACCGGACATCGTGCGCCCTCAAGGGGAAGCCTTTTTATTGTTCATGTTCTCCGCCGAGTTCTGCGAGGATCTGGGCGGGGTCTTCTTTTAACACGAATACTCTGTAGTAAAGACCGAGTGCCTCGAACAGTTCTCTTTTCTTCTTCTGAACCTCTTTGACAAGAAGTCCCGCGCTTATTTCGTCATAGTAGAAATCATCGGGATCCGAATCTGTCTGAATGATAGGCAGGCCGTCTTCGTCAAATGCGATAAGAAAGATGCCGCCGACTTCCTCCGTAAAAAGAACGCACATGATGTGAAGTTCCTCTTTAACGGATTCGGGAATCTTATCAAATTCTTTGTTAAAATAATACTTCTTCTCGTAAGCGTTTGAGCCGCAGAGAACTATTTTATCTTCTGTATTTGCCATTTTTATACCTGTTCATTCTCGAATGCGCCGAGTGTTGCAGCCATAACGGCTTTGATCGTATGCATTCTGTTTTCTGCCTCTTCGAATACTCTTGAGTATGAAGATTCAAATACTTCGTCGGTTACTTCCATTTCTTCAAGACCGAATTTCTCGCCGATCTCTTTACCGATCTTGGTCTTTAAGTCATGGTATGAAGGAAGGCAGTGAAGGAAGATCGCTTTCTCGCCTGCGTTCTTCATGACATCCATGGTTACCCTGTAAGGAGTAAGGTCGTCGATTCTCTCCTGCCATACTTCTTCGGGTTCGCCCATTGATACCCATACGTCTGTACAGATGATGTCTGCGCCCTTTGTTCCTTCGTTAACATCTTCCGTAAGTCTGATGCTTCCGCCCGATAACTTGCAGTACTCTTCGCACTGTGCGACAAGTTCGGGTGAAGGGAAGTATTTCTTGGGTGCACATGCCGTAAAATGCATTCCCATCTTAGAGCATGCGATCATGTATGAATTGCCCATGTTATATCTTGCGTCGCCCATGTATGTAAGCTTCTTGCCTTCAAGATCACCAAGCTGCTCTCTTATCGTGAGCATATCCGCAAGCATCTGTGTGGGATGATATTCGTTGGTAAGACCGTTCCAGATGGGAACGTCTGAATACTTTGCAAGTTCCTCAACTATTGTCTGCTCGAATCCGCGATATTCGATACCGTCATAGATTCTTGAGAGAACTCTTGCTGTATCTGCAATGCTCTCCTTCTTACCGATCTGCGAGCAGCTCGGATCAAGGTATGTTGCATGCATTCCAAGGTCAAAAGCACCTACTTCAAACGAGCATCTTGTTCTCGTACTTGTCTTTTCGAAGATAAGAACAACATTCTTTCCCTTAAGTTCATCCATGGGGATGCCGTTCTTTTTCTTATATTTAAGTTTGGCCGACAGATCGAGAAGGTACTCGATCTCTTCTTTTGTAAAATCCTTAAGTGTAAGGAAATCCCTGCCTTTTAAACTGATACTCATTTATGTTCCCTCCGGTTTTTGCTTTTATTCTTTATGAATTACAAAAGCCATATGATTATACATATGGCTTGAATACTTATTTATGTAGAACTGATAAGCTTTTCCACCTCATCCGATTTCCTTCGGAAATCACCTTCCCCTCAAGGGGAAGGCTATGCTTTAGTAGAATACGTGTGCTCCGATAACGATACCGCTCTCGCCGGAACCTGCTCTGTGGAAGTTCTTTGCATCTCCGACCGTTGTGGCACCTTCAAGAGCTTCTCTTGCTGCCTGCATACACTCTTCGTTAACGCCGTTTGCAAGGATAACATCCAGTGAACCGTTGCTTGCCGGTCCGAACTGTCCGGGAGCATAGATAACTTCTGCGATCGAGTTGGGATACTTGGCACTCTTAACTCTGTTAAGAACTACCGCACCTACCGCAAGCTTACCGTCATAACACTGGTTGCCTGCTTCTGCCTGAATGATCGCGCCGAGAAGAGTAGTTTCGTCAACCGATGCGGAATATGCGCCCTGGTTGGCTGTAAGCTTGGCTTTTTCCAAAGCTGCGATAGCTTCACGTGCTTTGATCTCTTCCATTGTCTCGCCGTTTTCAATGAAGAATTCAACATCTACGTAATCCGCCGAAACATATCTAACTGCGCCTTTATAATCTACTTCAACCCAGTCTTCGAGTTCATCGAGAACGGTCCATTCGGAATTGATCTCGAACAATCCGTCTGTCTCTGCCTCTGTGCTGGGACCTTTTCTGATTCTTAAGCATTCAACATTTACGCGTGCGATCTTATCACAGACCTGCTCTGCGTACTCTCTTGCTTCTTCACCGAAATAAAGGAAATCGTTTCTGACCCATCCGACCAGTTCGCCGGATTCGATCTTTGTCCAGCCGTCGCCTTTTTCAAGGATCGTTCCGCCGCATTTGTTGTAAAGCATTCCGACAACTTCACAGTCGGTGTTTGCTTCGGCTCTGACGTTAACTGAATTCTGAACGTTCGCCATAACGAAGTTGACATCTTCTTCCTCTTCGGGAACTTCTTCAACTTCGGGTTCGGTTGTATCGACGTTTTTTGTAATCTCTACAAAAATATCTTTTTCGGTAATTCCGGCAGCACCCTGATCGAGTATGAAGGATTCCTGTTCAACTTCGGGAACTTCTACAACCGGTGCTTTCTTGTCTGCCGCTGCTTTCTTACCAAAAGGCGATGCACCTATACTTATTAAAGATAAAATGAATGCGCATGTTAAAGCAGTAATGCGCACTGTAAAATTTTTTGACATAAAACTGACCAATTTTGTAATCTGTATCTTTTCGACTTAAATCACAACTGCACTCTTTAAATCTTAAAACCCGGGATGTCCAAAAATGTTGCTTATGTGCAATAATAACAAAATTAAATGTGATTGTCAAATTTCAGGCCTTTTTAAGGCTCGTTAACGTATCTCTACAGGGGCTAAAATATCGCCCTTTGAACTCCTCCAGTATACTCCGTCGGAGATGATGTAATCCTCTCTATCGAGGATGGCTCTGCATAATTCAGCGGATGTCTTAAACCTCTTTTTAAAGGCCATTCCGCCTCCGAAGAGATTGGTTGAATGCACGTCAGAACCCGCCGTTATGGGCTTTTGGTATTTGATTGCAAGCTCAAGTGCCATGTCATTCCACGAAGGATCGTTATGCGACTTGCTTATCGGGCTTGAATGTGTTGCGTTAAATGCCTCTATCGCATCCGCATATTCCGGAAAAACCCTTACCTCGGGAATGTACGGTTCAACTCTGTAAGGATGCGCCTGTGAAACGAATCCGCCCGACGAATGAACGAGATTGTACTGTTCTTCGATCGTACTCGTTCTTAATGCGGGGTTGTTGATAAACCATTCGACATCGAGTCCGAGGATCAGGAATTCGGTTCCCTGATAGCCCGTTTCCATTCCGAAGAATACATCGAAATCGTTCTCGTCTCCGAATCTTTTCGCATCTCTGTAACCCGTGGAATACTGTATCATCCAGTCCTTCCATCCGAGCTCTCTGCTTATGCATGTATTACCGCCCCAGTTGTGATCGGTAAAAAAAGCACCCGTATAACCAAACTCCTTGCAAGCCTTTGCCATCTCGTATCCGCTGTTTGATCCGCATGCGCTGCCCTGATTGGTGTGCATGTGTGTCTCGTAAAAATACGGATAGTCTTTTTGAATGTTAATTTTCATGTGTCCCCTTTTTTAGTCTTAACTATACCTGTTCTTCAACCTTAAAGTTGCTTAAAAAATATGCAGCTATAAATCCGCCGATCACGCATGCGGCGGAAATAAGTCCGCTTACTATCGTGTAATGTTCGAAGATCGGAAAGATCATCAACGTTGATGATACCACTATTCCGACTACCGCGTGAAATGCCTGCGAATGGAATTTCTTAAAGATATACTCGATAAGTCTCGCAAGCGCGGCTGCCGTTGCAAGCATTCCTATTACCCACGGAATGATGACCTCGAGTTTAAAGCCCGCAAGTCCCGCATTGAACGCTTCGTATATTCCGAGGCTCATCATGATCGAGGAGCTTGTAAGGCCGGGTATTACGATACTAAGGCCCCACATAATGCCCGAGAAAAAATACCATCCGATGTTCGGCGTAATGTTTGCACTCGGAAGCAGTGCGACGGTTAAAAGCATTGCGAACATTGAAACGAATGCCACTGCCATCGACACGTAAGAGCTTGCGCTTCTTCCTTTTTTGCCCGCTTCTTTATACAGAGACGGAAGATTTCCGAATATAAGACCGATAAAAGTCCATATCGTATATACTTCAAATCTGTCAAACATGAATTTGATAAGATTCGATACCGCGAAAAATCCGACACCCCATCCTATTCCGATGAATAAATATATCTGCCAGTGCTTTTTTATCGCCTTAAACGGGTGAGAGAAAAGCTCCATTATCAAAGGATACATGCCGAGAACCACACAGAGCACGCCTCCCGAGAAACCCGGAAGGATCGCTCCCGCTCCCACGGCAACGCCACAGACTAAATCTATTATGATATTGGCAATCTTACTTCTTTCTTTTTTCTCCGACGTCTCAACCTTTTCTGTTGGTTCATTGTTGTCAGTTCCCATTTTACACTTCGATTCTTTACAAACTTTTTACTATCTTTACGATGCGGCTTGTTCCCAGTCTGTCCGCACCGAGGCGAATGAAAGTCTCGGCATCCGCAAGCGATGAGATTCCGCCTGCTGCCTTGATCTTAACCGGAGCCTTGATGTATTTGGCAAAAAGAGCCACATCTTCCTTCGTTGCTCCGCCCTTTGAAAAACCGGTCGATGTCTTAATGTAATCTGCGCCCGACTCGTTGACGATCTCGCACATTTTGATCTTCTCTTCGTCTGTTAAAAGACATGTCTCGATAATGACTTTTAACACTTTGTCGCCGCATACGGTTTTAACCGATTTGATGTCTTTTAAAATATCGTAGTATCTTTTATCCTTGAGTGCGCCCACATGGATCACCATGTCGATCTCGTCGGCGCCGTTCATTATCGCTTCCTCTGCCTCAAAGCATTTAGCGGCTGTTGTTGCATAACCGTTCGGGAAGCCGATGACCGTGCATACTTTAACGGGAGGAAGCTTCTGTTCGTTTGCTTCCACTTTAATGTATTCGGCAGCTCTTTTAACATATGCTGCGGGAATGCATACGGATGCAGTCTGATATTTTATCGCATCTTCACATATAGCTTTGATCTCGTCCCATGTCGAATCGACACTTAAAAGAGTGTGGTCAACTCTGGCGAGAATATCTTTGATTTCCATTTCCATAATAAAATCCTCCGGGTTTGTCCCGTAATTTCCTACTCAGTGAAAAGAGCAAACAGATCATCATATGTCTCGCGACGTCTGATAAGTTTGTCCTTACCGTCCTTTGTAATTAAAACTTCTGCGGCACGGGGACGTGTGTTGTAGCTTGAGCTCATTGAGTAGCCGTAAGCACCTGCATCGAGAACGCATACAAGATCGCCTGTTTCGATGTGTGCCACAGGTCTTTCCTTACAGAGAAGGTCACCCGATTCACAGATGTTACCCGTTACGCTTACTTCTTCAAGTACGTCTCTGCTTACTGCCTTGCCGTCATGAAGCACTTCGATCTCATGATATGAATCGTAAAGTGTGGGACGTGCAAGAACGTTCATTCCGATATCTGTTCCGGCATACCTCCTGCCTGCGTTCTGCTTTGTAGCATGAACTCTTCCTAAGATAACGCCGCCTTCCGCAACGCAGTATCTTCCGGGTTCGCTCTTAAAGAGAGGAAGATTGTCTTTGTGCTTCTCGGCATACGCATCAAGGAGTGCGGTAAATCTCTCTGTGAATGAAGCCATATCAAACTTGGCTTCATCATCTAATTTGTGATAAGGAATACCGTATCCGCCGCCGAAATCGATGTACTCAAGCGAGTCAAACTTCTCTGCGATTCTAAGGAAGTTTTCAACTGCCTGAAGGAAGGGTTCGGGATC
>CACZOG010000196.1 GCA_902782715.1 uncultured Lachnospiraceae bacterium
GATATTAAGTACTCCGGTCGAGCCTGCCAGAAGCAGGAAGCATACTATAAATCTACCGAAACCGAATTTATTCTTCTCAGGCGCTTTTTTATCCATTTTGAAACTCAAAAGCAAAAGCAGGGGAAGTCCTATGATATACTCGGGTATTATTATATTTAAAAATAAAAATGCACTGCTCTGAGTAAAAGATTCCGGAAGAACCTTTGCCAGAACAAATGCGTTAAAAAGCTGAACTGCCGTAGTTGCCGCCAGGAAAGCAAAGCATGCCAAAGCATATCCGGAGTAACTTTTTTTCATTAATTTCGAGTTTTCCATTTTCTGTCTCCTTTAAATCATAACCATTCCACTTTTGACAATGAAATATGTCTTTTTGACAACTTTCCTTGTCAAATACAGTATATTTATGACAAAGAAAGTTGTCAATACCTTTTTTTATATTTTTCATTAAAATTAAATATTTTGCGTTTTTTGTAAATTTTTTATCGTTTATCGTTAATTTTTTGTTGACAAAGATAAATCGAGATGATAATATACATTTGTAAGATACAAAAACCGGTTTAAAAAAATACATGTAACAAACGATCATTTGGATTTATAAAGGAGAAAAAATCATGAATGAAGAAAGCAAGAAATTAAAAAATATCAGAACAAGCTGCAAGGCTGCAAAGATAGTTTCAAGGATAATTTTGATAGCACTTATTGTCGCTGCGGTTTTATCAATTGTAAGCGGAATCGTTTTACTTGCGAATAGAAAAAACATGGATGAAAAAATCCTTCAGGCAGCCGCAAGCGGACAAAAGATCAATGTTGATATAAAATTCGGACCTTTTGTATTCGGAAGATTTGTCGACGGTGAATTCGTTGCTACCGAGAAGATCGATTCCGACGTTCCGGCACTTAAAGCATTTTTTGAAGAAAACGCAGATTCGCCTTCGCTTTTTTTAGGATTCTACATTACTCTGATGAGCAGCATTTTTATCGTATCAGCCGTAGCATTCTTCTTTATCACATCGGTTTTCGACATAGTGGTAAAAGAAGGCAATCCTTTCACCGGTAAAGTCATCAAAAGAACACTTATCGCCATGATCATCTTAACACTCATTGTCGGATCAAACGGCGGATTGGGATTCGGTATTCTCATGGGATTCTTAACCTGGGTTATTTACACGATCCTTGATTACGGCCGTGTTCTTCAGATACAGTCCGACGAAACTCTGTAAACCGTTAATGATGAGGTATCAGTATGGAACCTTTATTTCACCTTATCTTTGTTTTAATAATATTGGAAATCTTATCGAAAGGAATATGATATGGGAAGGATAATTTTAAGACTGGACCGCGTCATGGCGGACAGAAAAATATCTTTAAACGAGCTCTCGGAAATGGTCGGCGTATCAAACGTTAACCTTTCCAAAATGAAAAACGGCAAGATCAGCGCCATTCGCTTTTCGACTCTCGAAGCCATCTGCGAAGCGTTAAACTGTCAGCCCGGAGACATTCTGGAATACACATCCGACGAGCAGTAAGGCTTTAATCCTTTTAACAGCATAAGCTGATGATATAAATACGCTCTGTTCCCCTTCGGAAATCCTCGGAGCAAAAAGTGCCCTTCGTTCTACATAACGAAAGGCACTTTTTTAATACATTTTACTTGGTTTTCATTAAAACCTATTTTAACGGTAGGTTTTTACTTTTATTTTGAAAATCGTTGTTGTATAATACTTTCATAACAACAAAGAGGTAAAAAGTTATGATTTCTACTAAGGGACGCTATGCTCTTCATGTAATGGTGGATCTGGCAGAACACAATGACGGAACATATATTCCGTTGAAGGATATAGCTGCCAGACAGAACATTTCAAAAAAATATCTTGAGATCATCATTAAGGATCTTGTAACGGGCGGTCTGCTCCTCTCCCTCTCGGGAAAAGGCGGCGGTTACAAGCTTATCAAGAATCCCGAGGAATATACGATCGGAGAGATCATCGAACTGACCGAAGGTTCCCTCGCTCCCATTGCATGTCTTAAGGCTGATGCAAAAGAATGTCCGAATGCGGTAACCTGCGACACTCTGCCGCTTTGGAAAGAATATAACGATCTGATCCACAATTTCTTCTACTCAAAACATTTAAGCGATCTGCTTACAAAGAAGGAATCATAAAAGAACGATCTTTCCGCCTCCGATCACGCAATCGTTCGCATCGTAAAAGACTGCGGACTGTCCTGCGGTTGCGGCGCGGACCTTTTTTTCGAATTCTATCAGTACGGTATCTTTATCATACATTGAGATAAATGCGCTCTCGCCTTCATGACGATAGCGTATTTTTACTCTGGCGGGTATTCTCTCGCCTTCTTTTATTCCCTCTATGCTCAAGAAATTAAGCGTATTGCAGTAAACCCTGTCGGTATAAAGCGCTTCATCCTCGCAAAGCACGACTTCATTGCTCTCAGGTCTTATTTCTTTGACAAACATGGGAACACCGAACGCTATTCCGAGTCCTTTTCTCTGACCTACCGTATAATGAATGATGCCTTTGTGGCGTCCCAAAACATTTCCGTTTACATCGACAAAATCACCTTCGCCTTTAAGTTCTCCGTCAAAGTTTTCCTCGATATAATCAGCATATGTTCCGCTTGTTATAAAACAGATCTCCTGCGAATCCGGCTTGTCGGCAACGTGAATTCCCGCTTCCTTGGCTATATTTCTGACCTCTTCCTTGGAATATTTTCCAAGTGGCATGAGCGTACGCGAAAGCTGTTCCTGCGTAAGTCTGTAAAGCATGTATGTCTGGTCTTTTGCCGCAAAATCGGCCTTTTTGACGGTATATCTTCCGTTATCGAGTTTTACGATCGTTGCATAATGGCCGGTTGCCACAAAGTCAGCCTCGAGAACATCTGCAGCATAAAGCATCTTTGTCCATTTGACACATTTGTTGCACTCAATGCAGGGATTCGGAGTCATACCGTTTACGTAGTCCTTAACAAAGGGCTTTGCAACAACCTCATCAAATTCTTTTATACAGTTATATGTCTGAAAGGGAATGTCCAGTTTATACGCGATATTCCTGGCATCGTCTATCTCGCAGCATCTCGATTCGTTTCCGTCAGTCGACTCCCAGGTTCTTAGAGTTACGCCGATAACATCATATCCTTCTTTTTTAAGAAGGTATGCACAAACCGCGCTGTCGACTCCGCCCGACATTCCAACTACAACTTTTTTCATGATTGAAATTATCCTTTCATAAGTTTTGCATAGGTTCGCCCCATGAACCGAGATCACGGCCGTCCGTGCTCACATAATGCTGCTCGCCGCCTGCAAGCACCTGCTTAACCGACTTAAACCTGTCAATAAAAGGCACGTCCTTATTTGCCAGATCTTCTCTCATGGTCTCGCCCATGATCTTGCAAAGAAAAACATCACATCCATTTCCCAAATGTATTTCCTGCATAACCTTAAGTTCCATACTTACAGGGCTTTCCGCTATCGTGGGTACATCGAGAACAACACCTTTTTCAACAGTGGGACTAAAATGCATTTTATCCTCATGTTCCCTGCCGCCGACAATTCCGCAGTAGTCTGCCAAAGGGAGTAGTTCTTCGGTTACAAGATTTGCCGAGAATACGCCGTTTTTACGGATAAGATCCTTTGTAAGCTTTTCGCCGCCTATGGCAGCCATTACACCCATTCCGTCGCCTTCGCCGTTTATGTCAGGCGCATTGATATAACTGAACCAGCAGAAAAGACCGAAGTTCGGTGTTCCGTCTTCTTTATAAGTTCCGTATAAAAATAACTGCTGCGGACAAAAATCATTCCAGTTTTTTACTTGTATCTTTGACATGGTTTTTCCTTTCTTTAATCCCTGAACATGGTTTAATATATTTCAAACTCTATATCATTACCCTAAAGTACTCCCTAAAAACAGTAGCCCGAGTTTTCAATTCTTGTTTCTTCTATCAATCAACCGTCAAGGTTTTCCAAAAATGCCATTGTGTCTTCAAAAATATAAAACTCTTTCAATAATTTATCTTCTTCGTAAACA
>CACZOG010000197.1 GCA_902782715.1 uncultured Lachnospiraceae bacterium
GCGCTGTCCGTTACCGTTGGTCATCTCATCCACGAAGTCATTCGTTACCATATTCTCGTTATAAAAACCGTCATTGTACAAATGTTTCTGAAGAACATAAGGAGCTGTTTTCATTAACGAATAACAGAAGAAATTCCTGTAGTTTCTGTCGGATACGCTGTCCTGATGCGCCTCCCAGAAATAACCCTTTGTCATATATGTTTTAATGTCGGGATTATCGTCATAGATCGACAGATCCGGTATCCACTGATAATTCGCATACGGTGCATCGCAGACCGTAACGTCATATCCGTTCGCATCAAAGATCGTCGGAAGCACCTTCAGTGCTTCGTTATGTTTTTCCACAAGTTTGATATCGTTTCTTTTGTTCATCTCTTCGGGAGTATACTCGTATCCGCCGAAGATCGCAGGCGCACCCACATTGGTGTAGGCGCCGAAAGAAACGGTATTCGGATAATATGTAAAGCCCGAGAACATCTCTTTTAACTCTGGTTTTTCATTAACAAAATACGGCATGAAAAGTCCGGGTGCTTTATCGAGCATGATGACCATTACATTTTTGCCGTCTCTGCTTAACGTGCATGTCGGCATCTCATCGCTGATCCTTGCAAGACGTTCCTTACAGTCGGCTGTCTCTTTTACGATCTTATTTAAGTTAAAAACCGATATTCCAAGAGTGGCAAGGCAGAGTACGATAAGTGCATATCGGATGTTGTTTTTTATAAGATAAAAGAGTACGGCAAAAAGAACGAATGCAGCAAAGAGAACCGCAAGATTAATAAGCATTTCTTTTTTAGAGATCACAAATTCTTCGGTAAATCCAAGCGATGAATTGAGCACCGCACGGTTCTTGCCGAATACCATGTAATTGACCGTCATAAGTGCGCCTGCAAGCCAGATGACGAGGTTGAAAACTATTCTTACATTCTTCCTGCAGAGTGCATAGAATATTCCGAACCATACGACAAACGCGCCGAGGGCAATGCATGCGGAACTTACGATGAACCAGACAGGAGTCTTGAAATTATACATATCTATGAATTCATCAACCGATGAAGATATTACCGAAGACGGAATGAGGATTCCCAAAAGGATCGTCAGATATACTCCGCCCGCAAGGAACAAGACGTAATCTTCTTTAAAAGAATGCTTTTCGAAAAATGCAAATTCTTTTTTCTTCTTTTTCAAAAGAGAGATAAGCAAAGGCAGTGCACATACAAAAGCAAAAAGAATCACTATAAGCAGGAATGATCTGCTGCCTGTTATCTTTATCCTTATAAGCGGAACAGAAAGAATGAGCAGAACGCCGAATGCGGCGAACATGATATTCATTATCTTCTGAAGTCTGCCGGATTTAAAATATATGGTTTTTACAAGCGAAAAAAGATTGTTAAGAGTCCAGTAAAAAACAAGGCCCGAAGGGGATTTATATAAAAAGACAAGGAAAAAAGCAGCCATTGCATAAAGCTGTATCTTAGTCCTTAAAGGATAACCTTTGGTAAAGATCGCACTCGATACGACATTGATAAGAGTCATCAGTATCGGAAGGATATTGATGCTTATGACTCCGATCTTAATAAGTGCATCAGGCGTGCCGAGATCAGCGATCGGTCCGAAAGCCACACCGTTTAAAAGCGATAAATGGGACAAAAATTGATATGCCGCTATAAAGAACGGGATTTCGAGAAGCAGAGAGACGGAGCCCTTGAATACATCGGTAGGCTTATAGCCGTTCTGTCTGTAATAGGTCTGAAGCATCATCATTTTTTCGTCGCCCTTAAAGGTCTTTCTGATGTGCGCCACACCGTCTTTTAACTTATTCTCGATATCACGCTCGGCTTCCTGAACTTCGTCGGCTCTTTTGTATAAAGGCAATACCAAAAGGTTCATGGCAAGACTTAATGCCACAATTGAGAGTCCGGGATTCTGCAAACCTTTTTGCGCTACCGAATAAATGTATTCAAAAAATATCTGTAACGGCATTATGATTACCGAATACAATATTTGGAAAAAAGTCATTTCCGTTTGTTACCTTCTTTTTATCTGAAATCCTCTATTATTTTCCAATTATTTTTGTCTCTCATATCCTTTTCGACGGAAAGCAGATAACCGTCATTCAAAAATGTTGTTCCGTTATTCTTTTCGATATCCGGAATTTCACTGGCGGTAATTATCTGAGGATGTGCATACTTCTCATCATTGTTGATGAGTTTGCCCGTAAAAGGATTGACGGGATTATCAATAAGTCCCTGCATCGCATATGTTGGAACATCGGCGTTGGTCATAAACTGCTCATCCGTTGTAAAGCCGTGTGCGTCAAAATCCTTAATCATAAGCAAAGGATAGTACGCTTCCAAATCGAGATACTTGTCTTCCGAGTTGTCATTTATATAGAACATATCATTGTGTCCGAGCCATCTTCCATGGTCAGCCACAATAATAATACGGGTATTGTCATATACTCCTTCTTTTTTGAGATAATCAAGCCATTCACCAACACGAAGCATCACAGCCATATTGGTCTGATAATGAACATAGTGTTTGTCGGAATCCATTTTAAGAGTCACTCCGTTCAATGTATATCTGTCACGGTGATTGGCTTCATATTCCGTATTGTCAACGTAATCCGTCATAACGTATTCCGGCTCCTGCATAAGAACGCATGCATGGGTGGTTTCGTTATCCATCACAAGGAAATTGTTCGTTGCGTCATCCGTAATTACAGTCATGTCGCTTAAATTAAGAAGTGTAGAATATTCTTCTATCGACTCATCCCAGATTCCCATACCAATCAGATTGCCCGGAAGAATATGATGTCCCGAAGAAGCTTCCGAAATCTCTCCCGACATATCGGCAAGCACAAGATTCTCGTTATAGAGGCCATCATTGTAAAGGTGATTCCGCAATACAAGAGGCGCACATTTCATCAGTGAATAACAGAAGAAGTTTCTGTAATTTCGATCCGAAACACCTTCTTGTCTGGCCTGCCAGTAATAGCCCTTGGTTCTGTATGTTTTCATTCCGGGATAATCGTCATATATCGAATAATCTGTCACGTAATTATATCCCGCATAAGGGGGATCGCAAACCGTAACGTTATAACCGTTCTCATAAAAAAGCGAAGGCATCAAAAGAAGCGCTTCATCATGTTTGTCCTTAAGAAGCTCATCATCTCTTTTGTCCATTTCATACGGAGTGTATTCGTAGCCTCCGAAAACAGCCGGTGAACCGTAATTCGTACAGTTACCGAAAGAAACAGTATTGGGATAATATGTAAATCCGTCGTACATGGTCGCCAGTTCCGGCTTCTCATTAATAAAATACGGCATATACAATCCGAATGCGCGATCCAACATAAACACGATTACATTCTGTCCGTCTTTGCTTAATGTCAAAGCAGGCTTCTCGGCATTTATTGATTCAACAACTTCCTTAAGTCTGTTCATTTCATTCTGAATTTTGACGCAGTTGCTTACAGACATTGCAGCAAACGCAATTGAGCCCGCTACGAAGAGAATTGCAATCTTATCGGAGAATCGTGCCAGCAAAAAGAATGCCAGTGCACCCAATGCCGCAGCCACCAGAATATTCAGCGCAAGCATCTTAACCGGGACCTGAAATTCTTCGGTATATTTGAGTGCGCTGTTGAGTATAACGGCATTCTTTCCAAAGAACATATAATCAGCCGAAGCAATAACACAGGCAGTGCCGAGAAGAACCATGAAAAGTTTCTTAATTCTGTCTCCCGCAAGACTGTAGAACACCCCAAACCAAAGAATAAAAGTACCGGCGGAGATACAAATCGAACTTACCACAAACCATAAAGGGTTGGAAAAATGATATACGTCGACAAATTCCTGAGGCGAAGATTTGATCACCTGCGAAGGAATAAGAAATCCCGTAAGAAGAACCATATAAATACCGAATAAGGTAAAAATTAGTCTGCTTGCTTTAACATGGATAATCTCTTTTGTAAGAATCGGTTTCTTAATCTTCTTTTTTAGAATTCCGACAAGCAAAGGTACGAAGCATACACATGCGATTAAAAGCACAATCAGTACAAAAGATTTGCTCCTGCTGCCTGTAATTTTGAGTATACCCGGAAGTCCCAAAACAAGCATCACTCCAAAAACGCAGAATACCACATTAAGGATATTTCGCGCTTTGGCGGATTTGTAATATATTGTTTTAACGAGTGAAAAAATATTATTTAATGTCCAGTAAAAAACGAGTCCCGCAGGTGATTTGTAAAGGAAGAAAAAGAAGAAAACCGCCATCCCGTATAACTGTATCTTGGTCTTTAACGGATAACCTTTTGTAAAGATAACACAGGAGGTCAGATTAACCGCTGTCATTATAATGGGTAAAATATTAATACTGATAAGACCGATCGTAATGAGTGCGTCAGGCGCTCCGAGATCCGTAATCGGGCCGAAACTCTTACCCTGAATAACCGAAAGATGGGAAAGAAATTGATACGCTGCCACAAAGAATGGGATTTCCAAAAGAAGCGAAACCGAACCTTTGAAAACATCGGTCGGTTTATATCCGTTCTGCCTATAGTACGTCTGCAGCATCATCATTTTTTCATCACCTTTAAAGGTCTTTTTGATGTGCGCCACACCGTTTCTCAAACGGCTCTCCATTTTCCTTTCCGCTTCCTGAACTTCATCAGCACGGTTGTAAAGAGGAAGTACCAAAAGGTTCATCGTCAAACTGAGTACAATAATAGAAAGCCCCGGGTTGCCGATGCCTTTCTGCGCCACAGAAAAAATATATTCAAAGAATATCTGAAGCGGACGTATTAAAACTGAGTATATTATTTGAAATGCGCCCATATTCCGATTATTCAGTCTTTTCAGCCTGTTTCAGCTCATTGTATTTGTTCATAATGTAATCAACGCATCTTTCTCTGCCTTCGCCGTAATACTTCCAGCATTCGTTTCTGACCTGCTTTCTTCCTTCGGAGAATTGTGAACTGCTCATTACTTCTTCTACCAGATTCTTAATATCGGACATATTGTCGAAAGTAAGTTTCCTGCCGAGTTTTTCAAGCGCTCCCAGTGTCCATACTTCTTCGTCAAGCCACCACAAATCATAAGGTGCGGTATCAAATTCCGTATCCGTATAGATGATGGGTTTGTCGTAAACAAGGGAAAAATCAAATACAACACCGGAAAAATCCGATACAAGCACATCGGATCTTTTGAGTACTTCGAAATTATCAACATCTCTGTTCCACTCGAGTCTGTCTGATTCGGGGAATTCTTTCATTAATTCATCCATCAATTCTTTTTCGGATTCGAATGATTGAGGATGAGGACGAATAATGATATGATAATCGGTTTCTTCAAGGAGATGTTTGATAATCTCTCCTTTGAATCTGTTAAAGATTGATACGCTTCCCCATGTAGGCGCAATCAGAACGGTTGTGTCATGAGGAGCAGCTTCTCCGCTGTCTTTTAATCTCTTGACCATTTGGTCCATATACGGTATTCCGCCGAAAAAGAGATCCTTGGGGGGAAGGTTTCTCTTCTTTTCGAGTTCCCTTATCTGCCGTTCCTGGAAATCACCCGCAAGAATAACCGAATCATAGTAATCGAGACCGAACATTCTGTAGAAACAGATTTCACCTGCAGCATGCGGAATATGAATATAATAATCCACCTTTTTTGATCTCTTCCACTGGTATACGTCAAGACCGGGTGTAGTAGATAAAAGAATCGTTGCATTAAGGAAATTAAGTCTGGAAAATGCTTTATTGTTTTCTCCGATAAACTGACCGTCGATATGTTCGAGTCCGCAGTTAAGCACGGGATCGTCGGATGATGCCGTCATATAAATAACATCGATTCCTCTCTTGTCAAACTCCTGGCAAAGCGGCTCAAAAACAGGCCAGTATCGCTTGTTGTCCGAGAATATTGCAATGGGTATTTTGTCACCGTCCACGTCTTTCTTCTTTCCGCCGGTGGCAATAAAACGTAACTTAAGAAAAGCTATTCTGATAATATATCCCAAAGCTCCGAATACACCTATCAGCACGGCAAAAAGCATACTGCCCGTTCCGGGGTCAATGTATAAAAGTAATCCGTTTCCAGACATTTTGTGGTTTCCTCTCTTTTATCTTTTATCTTTTATCTGTTGTCCTTATATACTTTCCAATTGTTTTTGTCACGCATGTCGTCTTCGACTTCCAGCCAGATGCCATCCATAAACGTATTGCCGTTATTGATAATGACATCGGGATAGTGTGCTCCGATAACATGCTGAGGTTTGGTAAACTTGTCTTCGTTTGTTATCTCCTTGAGCGTAAAAGGATTAACGGGATTATCGATAAGCCCCTGCATTGCATAGGTAGGAACATCCGCATTGGTCATGAATTCTTCGTTTACACTGAAACCGTGACTGTCAAAATCTTTAATCATAAGAAGCGGATAGAAGCTTTCAATGTCGGATTCCGGTTCTCCCGAATCGTCAAAAAGATACATTTCATTGTGCTCAAGCCATCTTCCGTGGTCGGATACAAGGATGATTCTCGTGTTATCGTAAACGCCTTCTTCTTTGAGATAATCGAGCCATTCACCGATTCGTAGAATAGCAGCCATATTACACTGATAACTGCCGTACTGAATATCGTTTTCCATTGTTAACGTTATACCGTTAATTGTGTATCTGTCCGCATGTTCCTTCTCATATGCTTCGTTATTGACGTAATATGATACTTCATATTCCGGTTCTTTGAAATAGATAGGCCAGTGAGTAAGCTCATTGTCTATCATCATAAAGGTATTTTGATTGCTGTCATTAACAAGAGTCATATCCTTAAGGTTGGCGAGCGTCAGATAATCTTCCATGACTTCTTCGTTGATACCGGTACAGATATAATTACCTTCTTTGACTATAGCGGTGGAATTCGTCATTTCCTCCAAAAATCTCTTGCTTCCGATACTCTGATTATATGCCCCGTGATCATAGAGATGATCCTGTATTGCAAGAGGCGAAACCTTCGTTATTGAATAACAGAAAAAGTTTCTGTAGTTTCTGTCCGAAACATTAACCTTCTGCGCATTCCAATAATATCCTTTGGTAATATATCTCTTAATATCGGGATAATCGTCATATATCGATAAATTCGGAACAACACTGTATCCCGCATAAGGAGGATCGCAAACCGTTACTTCGTATCCGTTGGCATCAAACAGCGCAGGCATTACTTTGAGTGCTTCATTATGCTTGTCGACAAGAGGTTCATCGGCTCTTGCATTTATATTCTCCGGAGTATATTCATATCCTCCGAATATCGCCGGTCCGGCATAATTGGTACATACACCGTAAGAAAGAGTATTCGGATAATAAACAAATCCGTCATACATTTCTTTGATTTCCGGCTTTTCGTTGACAAAATAAGGAATGTATTCATTCATTCCGCGGTCAAGCATAAACACTATTACATTTTTGCCGTTTTTATTTAAGTTAAAACAAGGCTTGCCGTTATTAACCGCTTCAATCGCACTCTTTAATCCGTTGATTTCACGATTGATAACGCTGCAGTTAAGTATCGACATTCCGAGTATTGCAAGGCTTGCGGCAATAAAGAGCACCCTGAGTTTCTTGCCGAGCAAACCGACAAGAACAACAGTTAAGATTATTGTAAGCAAAACTGCAATCAGGTTGATCACAATCATATTGAACGGGTGCGTATATTCTTCGGTATAAGCAAGCGCACTGTTTAAGATAACATTGTTTTTGCCAAAAAACATGTAATCCACAACAGCAGTAAAACATACCGCGCACATTACGACATTTAATATTGTTTTAATTCTTTCTTCAAGCAATCCGTAAAAGACTCCAAGCCAAATGACGAAAAGTCCGAAGGAAATTCCCATGGCACTGAAAACAAACAGCATCGGATGCTTGAAATGATATATATCAACAAATTCCTGAGGAGAAGACTTGATGACAGCCGACGGAATAAGAAGACCGGTAAATGTGCACATGAATATTCCGCCTAACAAGAACAATGTCCTGTCTCCCATTGTTTTAACGAATTTATTCTCAAAAATTCTGTCGGTTATTTTATCGCCTTCTGCTTTTTTCTTCGATGCAATCAAAGAAAGAATAAGAGGTACGAAACATATCATTCCCAGCAATACAATAATTAAGAGGAAAGATTTGCTTCCCGTTCTCTGACTCGCTGGATAAAGCGAAACAAAAAGTCCCGCTCCTATAACAGCGAAAACAATATTGAGTATTTTCTTCGCAGTTTTGGATTTGTAATATATGGTTTTTACCAATGAAAAGACCTGGTTGAGAGTCCAGTAAAATACAAGTCCCGAAGGAGACTTGTAAAGGAAAAAGAAAAAGAATACAGCCATTGCATAAAGCTGAATCTTACTCTTGAGAGGATACCCTTTGGTAAAAACAATACATGAAATCAGATTAAGTGAAGTCATTACCACGGGCAAAAGATTAATTGTAAGCGCACCGACAGAAATAAGAGCATCGGGAGCTCCGAGATCTGCTATGGGACCGAATGAAACTCCCTGTATTGCATCAAGTTTAGATAAAAACTGATATGCGGCAATAAAGAACGGAATCTCCAAAAGAAGAGACACGGAGCTTTTGAAAACATCCGTCGGTTTATATCCGTTCTGTCTGTAATAGGTTTGCAACATCATCATTTTTTCATCACCCTTGAAGGTTTTTCTGATGTGTGCAACACCGTCTTTTAACTTGTTTTCAAGATTGCGTTCTTCCTCCTGAACCTTGTCCGCACGATTGTATAGCGGCAAAACCAAAAGGTTCATTGCAAGGCTGAGTGCAATGATTGACAGCCCCGGGTTATTGAGACCTTTTTGAGCAACATTGAAAATGTACTCAAAAAAGATCTGAAGAGGCATGATTAAAACTGTATATACTGCTGTCATTCTGTTAAACTCTTGAAACTATTTCAACTGCTCCTTGATTTTGTCTATCGCAGCTTCAAGCTGATTATCGGTTTCGTCTTCCTGATACTTTTCTGCATCAAATGCTACTTCGATATCAGGTTCAATTCCTATTTTGTGAATATTATTTCCGTTGGGTGTGTAATACCTGCTTGTTGTAATCTTAACCGCCGAACCGTCGGTGAAAGGAATAACGCTCTGTACGATTCCTTTTCCGTAAGTCTTGGTTCCGATAAGAGTTCCCACACCGTAATCCTTAACCGCACCTGCCATGATCTCGGATGTCGAAGCCGAACCGCCGTCTACCAGAAGAACCATCGGAACATCAATGGTATGATCCTCATTGTTCTTGTATTCGTCGCGTTTGCCGTATTTATCCTCGGTATATACGATCATTCCCTGAGGAAGGATCTCTCTGCAGATATCAACTACAACATCAAGGTTTCCTCCGGGATTGCCGCGAAGGTCAATGATAAGACCCTTCATGTCTGCATCTTTTGCCTGCTGGAAAGCTTCTTTAAACTGTGAAGTTGTGATCGCGTCAAACTCGGTTATCTGAATATACCAGATTCCGTTTTCTTTCTCTTCAACCTTTACCGTAGGCGTATCGATCTTTCTTCTCTCGAGTGTTACATCGTATTTGCCGTTAGGTCCCTCAAATGTGATATCGACCGTTGTTCCTTCGGGTCCTCTTACAAGGGCAACGACTTCATCAAGAGTCATTCCGTATACTTCTTCGCCGTCAACAGCTACAATGTAATCTCCGGGAGCGATAAGTCCGCATTCCACTGCGGAACCGCCGTCTATAAAACTTTCGATCTGAGCATATCCGACATCCGTGTTCATCTTAAGATACGCACCGATTCCTTCGTAATTGCCGTCCCATCCGGCCATCATTTCTTTTAATTCTTCGGGATCGTAATAGCATGTATAGGGATCACCGACACCTGCCATGATTCCGTCATAAAGACCGTTTTCAAGGTCTTTGGGATCTATGTCTTCGTAGTAATAATAATTGATCGTTCTTTCAAGTTCGTCGATCTTGCTTATCGTATCCTTGTTGAGCACTTCGCTTTCTTTTGAAAGGGCACTGAATTTGCTGCTGTTCATTCCGAGTACGAGAAATACCAGCAAAGCTATAACGATCAGTGTTCCGATCGTACCTACGATCGAACCTCCGATAAACAAAAGGATGTATTTGATTACCGACCAGGCAGTTCTTTTTTTGCCGGTCTTATTTGTGTTTGCGTCCAAAATTCGCCTCCTGTATCAACCTTTAAGGTTTTGTTATATATTCCCATGGAGAAACATATTCACCGTTTCTTCTTACCGTAAAATGAAGATGATTGCCCGTACTTCTTCCGGTACTTCCGACATATGCTATAACATCTCCCCGCTTAACTTCCTGTCCCTTGGAACAGTTGGTTTTCGAAGCATGCATGTAAATGGTAAACAATCCGCCGCCGTGGTCGATCATTACGTAATTGCCCATCGCAGCCGTATAAGATACCGCAACAACTTCTCCGTCGTATGCCGCCAGGATATTGCTTCCTGCCGGTGCCGCAAGATCTACTCCGTTATGGAAAAGATTGGTACCCAGAATAGGATGCTTCCTGTATCCGTAATCTGAAGAAACTTTCGTATATGCGGGGCAGGGCCAGCAGAATGCTCCGCCGTCATAAACTCTCATATTCTCGAGAGCTCTTTTCTCATCTGCGATCAGTTTCTCGAGTTCTGCGATCGTAGCATTTTGCTGTGCGATCTCTTCCTCGTATTCTCTAATGGCAGCTTCTTTGTCCGCAATCTCGGTTTCAACAGCATTTATCTCTATTTCTTTTTGTGCGATCAGTGCCTCGATCGCTGCCTGTTCGTCTTCTGAAGCTTTTTTCGTTTCTTTTAAAAGAGCTTCTTCTTCCTCAAGCTGCTGTTCGCAGATCTTAACATATTCAACGGTTTCTTCGTACTCTTTGAACATGTTCTCATCATATTTCGACAGATCTTCCACATAATCCATCTGATTGAGGAATTCGCCGAGTCCGCCTGAATTAAGAAGCAGTTCAAGATAGAAATTGTCGCCCTGTTCGTAGATTGCCTGAACTCTTTTCTTCATGCATTCATACTGATAATCCTTGATGGCTATTGCTTCCTCAAGGTCCGCTTTGGTCTCTTCTATCTCTTCTTCTTTATCAGTGATCTTGATCTTAAGATCTTCGATCTTGGCTTCTATGGTTTCAACCTGAGCATCAAGTTCGGTAATATACTGTGACAGATTGGATTTACTCTGCTCAAGCTGTCTCTTTATCTTTTCAATATCGGTTTTACTTTTTGTAAGGGAATTTTTCTCGTCTCTTGCGCTTGCGATCTCGTTTTCTTTCTCTTTAATGGACTGTTCAAGGTTACTCATGTCAGCCTTCTTCTTGGCTTCCTCGGCATCCTTTTGCGAGTCAGTCTGAGTGTTGTTTGAACTCGCCGTACCTGTTGCCGAAAGAGTTACGGTAAAAGGTTCAGAGTTTAAAAGAAAGACAGCCGTTGCCGCGATCATAATATATGCTGTGATTTTATTCCCTTTGAAATCCCTCATATATATTCTCCGATTTTACACCTTAAGATGTTTTCTGACGGTAAAGAAACTTCCCAGAAATCCGATGCCCACTCCTATCAAAAGCGAGAACGGAACAAGGTACTGGAAGATCTCATATGCAGGCAGAAAAGTAAGGAATGAAAGAAATGCAAACTTCTCTTCCACAAATGCAGTTGCAATTCCGTAAAGATAATAAAGAAGTCCCATGGGAATCGCAGCTCCTATAAGTCCGATGATCATTCCTTCGAATACGAACGGAGCCCTTACGAAGAAGTCCGTCGCACCGACATATTTCATAATGTTTATTTCTTCTTTTCGAACCGAAATACCCATCGTTACCGTATTGCTGATAAGGAATACCGATACGGCGAAGAGTATTAAGATAATGCCGGCAAATACATAGATCAGAACCATGTTGATCCCCGAAAGCGTATCGGCCGTGAAATCCGATTTGTTGATCTTTCGGATCCCTTCAACACCCTTAAGATAGTTAACCAGCTGATTCTGCTTGGAAACATCGCTTAAGTAGATCTGATAGTTCGCACAGTTGGCAAGAGGGTTCTCTGTAAAGCCTTCGGCATATTCTCCGAGCTGTACGCTGAAATCTTCCCAGGCCTGTTCTGCGGAAATGTATTCGTATCTGTAAACTTCGGAACGTCTTCCGATCATTTCTCCGATCTCTTCGATCCCTTCCTCGGAGGTTCCCTCATCGAAGAATACCGTTACGGAAACGTTTTCCTCGGCAGTCTGAACTATATTTGCAACATTAAATGCGATCGCATAAAAAATACCGAATACGAAAAGGCAGGCGGATATTGTGGCTACGGTTGCAACCGTAAACCATTTGTTCTTGAATATTCCCACAACACCCTGTTCGACGGTATAAAAGAAAGTTCTAATCTTCATAGAAATAACCTCCTTCTTCCGCGTCGGAAACGATCATGCCCTGCTTGATCGTAACAACTCTTTTCTTCATATCGTTAACGAGCTTGTCGTTATGTGTAACAACTACAACCGTAGTACCTTTTTCGTTGACGGTCTCCAAAAGTTTCATGATCTCCGCGGTATTGATAAGATCGAGATTTCCGGTAGGCTCATCAGCCAGAAGGAGTCTGGGCTTGTTGACCAGTGCTCTGGCGAGCGCAACTCTCTGCTGTTCACCGCCGGCAAGCTGTTTGGGCTTATGTTTGTATTTACCTGCAAGTCCCACAAGCGAAAGCATGGCGGGAACGTTTCTTCTTATCTCTCTCTCGGACTTTTGTGCCACACGCTGTGCGAACGCTACGTTTTCGTAAACGTTTCTGTCTTTGAGAAGTCTGAAGTCCTGGAATACGACTCCCAGAGTTCTTCTGAATTTGGGAATCCTTCCGTGTCTGATGTTCATTAAGTTAAATCCGTTGACATATATAGTTCCGCTGTCTGCTTTGAGTTCGCGAAGAAGCAGTTTGATAAGTGTGGATTTGCCCGCACCCGACACACCTACTATGAAAACGAATTCGCCGTGTTTAACTTTAAGATTTATGTTTGAAAGAGCGGGAACGCCGTCCGAAAACGTCTTGCTGACATTATCCAGATATATCGCATAATCGGATATGTTGTTGGCATCCGTCTCTTTCTTCTTTCTTTTGGGTTCTGACATAAGTTCTCCTATTTAGTATTCGAGAGTTTCCATGTATTTCATGTATTTGACAACCATAAGTGCGATTCTGAAAGTTATCGCGTCTTCGAAGATCCTTAAATCCAGTCCGGTCGTCTTCTGAATCTTGTCAAGTCTGTATACGAGGGTATTTCTGTGAATGAATAACTGTCTGGAAGTCTCGGAAACATTCAGGCTGTTTTCAAAAAATTTCTTGATCGTAATTATGGTTTCGTCATCAAAATCTTCAGGATTGACTCCGTCGAAGATCTCTTTGATGAACATCTTGCAGAGAGGAATGGGAAGCTGATAGATAAGTCTTCCGATACCGAGTTCTCCGTATGCGATAACGGTTCTCTCTTCAAAGAATATTCCGCCTACATCGAGCGCCATCTTGGCTTCCTTGTATGAACGGCTCACATCTTTAATCTCGTTTACGCATGTTCCGTAAGCGATCCTTATCTTCTTCGCGCCTTCTCTGGCGAGAAGCTTGTGAAGAGCAGCCGTAGCCGTATCGATTTCTTTCTGAGGATTATCACTTTGAATCTCTTTGATAACAACGACATTTTTCTCATCAACCGCACTTACGAAATCACGCTTATCCGCAAGCATGGCTTCTTTTACGATCGAAAGGCAGTCCATGTCCTTGTTAAAAGAATTGTCGATCAAAAGAACAACTCTCGACGCATCGAGAGGGATATGAAGTCTCTTGGCATATCCGTAGATATCCACCAAAAGAAGGTTATCAAGCAAAAGGTTCTTGATAAAGTTGTCTTTATCAAATCTCTCCTTGTAAGCAACCGCGAGACTCTGGATCTGGAATGCGGCCATCTTGCCGACGAGATACGAATTCTCTCCGTTGCTTGCACAGATGACGATATACTCAAGCGTCAGTTCATCATAGATCTTGAAATACTGACTGTTCTGAATTTCCTGGCTGTCCGCGGGAGATTTGACAAACTCCTGAACCTGAGCCTGGAAATTATTCGATCCCGACATAGTGCTGGCAATAGTCTTGCCTTCCGCATCGGTAACGCATAAGTCGACGCGTGATATGCTTTTAATGCCTTCAATTGACTGCTGTAAAATTTGGTTTGAAACCATACATTCACCACCCTATACAAAACTCACAAACAAATTAATATTATTTTAATATAATTAACAAATAAATTCCACCTTTTTTATATATTTTGTCAGTAAAAAACTTTAATTTTGTATTAATGTGGTTGTATTCTTATGTTAAAAATGCACAAAAGCCGTATTTTACAGCCTTTGTGCATTTCTTATTTCTGAACTCTTTCTTTTGAATATATAACTTTTTCTCCGATCTCTATCTCGCCGAGTTTCAAAAGATGTCCTACGGCTCTTTTGAACTGGTTCTTGCTCATGTTGCATTCGCGCTTGATGACCTCGGGCGAAGTCTTGTCGTTAAAAGGAAGAACGCCGTCATAGGATCTTATCAGGTATCTTACATAATCGGCATCCTTATTGATGGTCATGTATGCCTTGTCTCTTAAAGCAAGGTTAAGTTTTCCGTCTTCTAAAACTCCGGTAACTCTGGCTTCCACTACATCGAGAACCCTGATGTCCGAGAGTATCTCCCTCTTGGGGATAAGAGCCGAGAACTTATCGTCAACTGCGGCAAATGCACCGTAGTTTTCCGATATTTCGTAGATCCTTGCATTAACACGATCGTCTTTAAGATAATCGGAATCGGTTCTTAAATATCTGTATATCTTCATTGATGCGCAAAGCCTGCCGGATTTATCGACATAGGCTCTGACCAAAACCTCATCACCGACCGAAAGCTTTGTTGTCTGTTCCTTAAAAGGAAGGAACAGATCTTTCTCCAGACCCCAGTCAAGAAAGGCTCCGATCTTGGTAACTCCGTTAACTTTAAGAAGTGCGATCTCTCCGACGCAGATCTTCGGTTCACGCATGGTGGCAATAAGTCTGTCGCTTGAATCTTTGTATAAAAACAGATTTAACTTATCACCGATCTTTAAGTCCTCGGGAATCTCTTTTTTCGGAAGAAGAACTCTTTCGGTTTCAATTCCTTCTTCTGAAAAATACACACCGAAATCAACGGTTTTGACAGCCTTTAATTCCTGTTTTCGGCCTATTTCAAACATTATATGTCCATCCTAAAAAATATTGTTTCCGAAACCGCCCCTTGGTTTGTTGAATTCGTCTGCATAAGCTTCTCTCTCCCAAGCGGCAAAATCATCGTCGGAATATCTGTTGATGGTCTTTCCGTCCTTGGTCTTGATAGTGTTGTTCTTAGGCGTTGACGAACCGCCTCTCGGAGGAGTCGAAAGATAGAATCCGCCGCTGTTGAAAGGAGTGTTTCCTTCTTTTGTAGTAAATGAAACATGGGATGTTTCACTGCTCGTGCTTGTATGATTCGTGTAAAGGCCTCCGCCGTATGAATTGCCTGAATATCCCGTGCTTGTCGTAAATGTTGTAGAGCTTGCAGCGGGAGCAGCAGGTTCATCCGTGTAAGCTGAAGTAAATGTTGACGTGCTCTGAGGCTTTGTGCCTGCAAGAACCGATGAGAAAGGATTATCGCTCGCAACTCCGCCGATCGTCTTTCCGTACAATCCGCCTCTGTCGAGAAGCGTACCCGAACCGTAGTTGCTCTCGTAACTTTCCTCTTCATCGGAACCGCTGTAATAGAGTCCGTTATATGCATCGGGCGCCGTAATAGGTCTTGCCCATTTGTCTTTTTTCTTCTTGCTGCCCGAAGACGTTCCGATTCCTCCGAACGTTCCGATATCGCTCTTAATTACCGCAGATACGGGTTCGGGTTCGGGTTCAGTATATGTTGTATTTTCTGTGTATGACGTACTTTCGGAATACGTATTGTCTGCATACATCGTGTTGTCCGAATAAGTATTGTCTGCGTATGAATTATCCGCATATGACGTATTTTCGGCATATGAACTGTCTGCATATGACGTATTTTCAGCATACGAATTTTCATAAGATGCAGTTTCGTATGAAGTTGTTTCCTGTGAATACGTATTATCGGAATAGCTTTCCGCAGATGACTGCGCTGCCTCGGCAAACGAGGTTACGGGTGCATTTGTCGCAAATACCGGAGAAGTTGACGAATCCGTGGCATAACTGTTTGAGGATGTCGTCGATTTGGCCGTAAACATTGTTGACGTCGATATCGGCGCTGCTGCCACTCTCTGCGTATAATCCGATGTCGAATATGTCTTTCTTGCGAAAGGATCGGGAGGTTCGATCTCTCCCGAAAGCTTCTTTGACGAAGGCTTGTTAAACACGATCGTGCTTGCGGGTCCCGCTTCTTCGGTCGAACCTGCAAGTGCAAAGAACAGATATACTCCCACTATCAGGATAAATGCTATATTAAGCACCAGTGAAGGAGGCTTTATGGGTGAAGCATTGATCGCGCTTCTTATCAATGTCGTAAATCCGGTAATGAATATCGAAATCTTAAATAATTCCTTGTATGTATAAGGCTGTTTGATGATCTTTACGATACCGAATCCGATAAGTCCGAAAAACAGACCGAGAACAATTGCTTTAAGCGTAAAAGGAATTATCGATACGCCCGCTATGATCAAAAATACCGTGAGGAATTTCTGCTGGATAATGGAATCGGTATCCTTGCTTGAGAATGTGGGGGGTATCTTGAGAATTTTAAACAGATCGGAATATCTTATCGTATCATGTCCGCCGAGAGCCTTGATATGAGTAATAGACTGTCCGTTAAAGGTGTAGATCTGAACACCGTTAACCCAGTCAACCATGATCTGAACTTTATCGAGAGCTTCTTTGCGGTCACCGTTCATGATCGTAGAATCAAAAACATAGTAGATATTCCTGTCTTTGTCTTTGAAATACGTGGACTCTTCGAATTGCATCAGTCCGGATGAATAAGTGAACTGCGGAATCTTCTTCATCATATTCTGCATTTGACTTATTAATCCGTTGCTTCCTAAACAGCGCAGATAAATAATTCCCCAAAATATCACTGCGCTTACTATCGCCATCACTATAGCATAAGCTATTGTGCAAAAATTTGACTGATTGGACAATCTGTTGAAAAATCTGGGTCTGGCGACACCCTTAAAAACATATTTAAACTGTCCAAAAAAACCTGTGCTGCTTTCCATCCTGTCCCCTTACAACAAAAAAATAAACATACCTTTCATAATAATATCAAAAAGTCCCGAAATTGCAAACAGAAACTGCCGATTATTTATCATTTATTGACAGTATTTTATAGTACCCTGTGTTAGCAATCTCGTTTGTCATATTATTGTCCGTCATCCATTTATAAATAAATTCGTTTTCATCCGAATAATAATATGCCGGATTGACTTCGAATGAGGCATCTATCACAACCGTATGCGGCCTCTTGGCCGGATACACCTCATAATACTTCGAATACATCTCGTTGAACACCGTCGTGCCTTGTACCGAAGGAACGTTCACTCTGTCAACAAAAGTAACGTAAAAAAGCTGTTCCTGGCCGATATACAGAACATTTTCGTCCGAATCGATGACCGATCTGATAACATCGTACGAAGTGTTCCATGCAGCCGCCTGATCTTTTAATACATATATTCCGGCAGCCGCTCCGTTTTCGACTTTATCCATTTGGGCGATCATCGTAACGGGAAGACATCCGTTTACCCTTACAAGTACGATCCTGCAGACAAAGATACATGCCAGAAGCAGAGTAAAACTGATGGCAACAACGCATCTTTCAAACAGATATTTTTCTTCTTTGATATATTTTATTCCGAGTGCGAAAGCCCCGGCTATAAGAGCCGGAAACAGTCTCGTCAGAAGAGTGTCGGGATCCATGTTGGTGATAAGAAGCACTGCGGGAAAAGAGGCAACTGAAGGAATGATCCCGTACCATAAAAACGATTCATTCTTCTTGTATTCCCTGAACACGATAAACAAAATAGCGATCAGATATGCTATGTATCTGACCTGAAGATAAAACTGGTTCTGGTCGTCAAGAATAAAACCGGCAAGGCTTTTTATGGAAATGAAACCTGCTACCGTAAACAATCCGATGGTAATGCATGACGGGACACTCATTTTGCTCTTATCCACCACTTTTTTGATGATGATATAAGTGTGCATTACGATAAAAGCACAGACAAATGCTATGAGGAGTTCTATCGCCCAGCGCTTCATCTGTCCGAGATAAACGCCCGCTTTATAATCAAATCCTTCCGAGGTATGAGAAGAATCCATCAAAATATAACTGATGTAAAAAGGCAGTTTCGAAAGAGGCACATTCATAAGGATCTTCACAACGGTAAGTACCGTAAGAGAAGCCGCGCCGAGCACAAACGGCAGGATTCCCGAATATTTCTTCCTGACGATAAAACCTGCGATATACACAGGAAAGATAAGAACCATCGTGGGATAACTGAGACCGCTTACCGCATACAGGATCCCTGCAAGAAAATACAGCATAAAATGGCTTTTTTCGTCACATTCAAGAAGAATGATAAATATGAGAACCATGCACCAGTAATGCATAAGCTCGAATTCCGGGGATGATATCCATTTCGGAAGGAAATTGAGATGTACGATAAAAAGAAGAAATGCCGGCTTAATACTGATCCTCTTTTTTGATGAAAAGAAGAGAGGGATCCCTACCAGAAAATGAATAAAAACTCCGACAAAACGAAGATAAATCACGCTGTAATCCGCGCTGCCCGTCAGTTTGTAAAAAGGGTACAAAAATAAAGCAGGCAGGAAAGCCGAAAACTGATGAGGCTCCCACATGTCGAGAACAAGTTTATCCCCTGTCACAAGCCTGTAAGCCATGGCAACGGAATATGATTCATCCACATCAAGGCTCACAAACAGTCCCTTGACGATTCCGATCAACGTCAAAAGGCTCAAAACGATACAGACGGACATCCATATTATCTTTCTTTTTTTCTCGTTTTTTGCACGCATCTATACCTTAAATTCCTGTTATTATCCATTCAATTCTTCCATAGGGGAAGTGTTTTATATTATAACACATCCGAGCCCGACTTAAAAGAAAAGAAAACCCTGCCGTGCAAATTGCAGAGGGCAGGGTTTAGGTAGGGTTTTATGTAGGGTTTGATGGCTACATACAATGTTAATCAGTCTTTTCGTTCTTCTCCGAAGAAGAAAAGAGCTACGGTTCCTCTTCCGGTATGGGTTCCGATTATGGTTCCTATATCGAAGATCTGTACACCGTCTTTGATATTCGGGAACTGTTCATTGATCAGGGATTTAAGATATTCGGCATCTTCCCTGCATCCCGAATTGGAGATAAAGCAGCGTTTGTTATAATCTTCGCCGCCTTCGCAGAGTTCCAGCATTTTGGCACATGCTTCTTTTGCGGTCTTCTTCTTGCCTTTGATCTTTGAGCGAACCGCAAGTTTTCCGTCTTTATCAACATTCATAAAAGGGCACAGATTAAGAAGATTGCCGATAACCGCTGCCGTAGCGGATATTCTTCCGCCCCTTTTGAAATGGGTAAGATCCGTTGTATAAAACCAGTGCTGTACCTTAAGTTTGTTCGTCTCGGCAAATTCAGCCAGTTCTTCGATGGATGCACCGTTTTCCTTAAGTTCATACATGGCATCCAAAAGAAGTCCGTGTCCCGAAGATGCCGCAAGCGAATCTATGACGATAAGTTTTCTCTCGGGATATGCTTCCTTAAGATCTTCAGCCGCATTTCTTGCGCTGTTGTAAGTACCCGATAATCCCGATGAAAATGCGAGATGGATAATGTCATATCCTTCTTTGAGATATTTTTCGAAAAAATCTGCCGATTCTGCGATATTTATCTGAGATGTTGTGGGCATGGAGCCCGAATCTATCTTTTTATAAAACTCATCATATGAAAGAGTTTTTCCCAAATCATCCGTATAATCCGTTCCGTCTATATTGAAATGAAAACTGATATAGGGAATATTTCTCTGCTCTAAATACTCCGGTGTAAGATCCACCGCCGTATCGCAAGAAAGAATGTATTTGTTCATAGTGTCTCCTTCAAGGTTTTCAAAAGCCCTTTATGTAGTTTTGAAAACTACATACACTATAACATATACATTCCTTCTAATCAATAGCCGGAGCCCGTAATTTCAATACTTTTCACAAATTCTTCGATTTTTGTGTCGTAGTAACGCGCATCCGCGCCCCAGTTGGTGAAAACTATTTCCTGTTTTTCTTCGTTTGTCACGATCTTTTCGTATTCTTTCTGCCAGTCGATCCCGTAGATCTTCTCGGTTTTAACATATATGTTCATTAAGAAACATGCATGGATGTTTTCGGGCATTTTGAAATCCTTTACTGCCATGCAGTTATCATATGAATTTGCCAGTTCGTTTACATGGGCCGAATTCATGTGTGTGCTTATGTACTTTTCCTTCATGACCGGAACCCATTTCTGCAGACCGCTTCCGTAGAAGATAAATTCATATGCCGGATACTCGAATCTTACGAATCCGGTAGCAACCATAAGCTTTTCAACCATTTTCTCATAGTTGAAAGTTCTCTTTAGATTCCATCTGTATTCCACATCGTTGGAATAATTGCCGTTTAAGTGCTTGCCGAGTTCGGGAACCGCAGGGTCTATTCCGAAAAATCCGACTACATTGTCGGGATATTTTTCAATATATCTAAATGCGTATACTGACGAAAGTTCGCTTGCAACAAGCACGATATTTTCATCCCCGGTTTCTTCGATCACACCGTGAACGATATCCGCAAAATAATCCGATGTTCTCTCCGCATCAGAATCCTCGCTGAATCCTTTTCCGGGAAAATCGATCAACACGACTTTTGCAGCATCGCTTAATCTGTCTGCAAGAAACCTGTAATACAGAGTCGGGCAGGGCTGGGAGTCATCTCCAAGAAAGACTAAAGTACAATCTCCTTCTCCCGTTACATATGTTGCTACTTTAGTACCGTCAACATCGACGAAATCAATGAATTCTTTCGCATATTCATCCAGAACGGGTTCTGCTTCCCTTGAGGATTTATGAGAGCTAACGGCACAGATCACTGTAAAGAGCACGAATAAACCGAGGATCACAAGTCCGATCTTTTTCTGTTCGTTGCAGAATTTCCTGAACATGGGAAATGTGTCATAACAGAAGAAAGCCAGATCTTTTAACTTCTTAAGCGCAAATGCCGAAACAGTCGCAAGAACGAAAACGACAAGAACATACAGAGGTACGAACTTGATATATGCGACAGGCTTTACGGAATCATAAAGGAAATGGTGTCCGAATATCTGGACAAACAAACCGTGGATCAGATAAAACTCCAAAGTCATGTTCCCGAAAAACGTAAGTACGATCGCAACGGGTCCCCTCTTCTCTTTATCTTTAATGCAAAGAGCGATCAGGTAAACAAAAATGCTGAAAAACGAACTTGCGATGATCTGAACGATGACAATAAAAATATTAACGAAGCCGTAATTTTTTATATGCAGAAGCCCTGATAAAAATCCCGCTTTTTCGGAAATGACAAAAGCGATCAGGGTAACAGCCGCGCTTATTATTATCGGGACAGCTTTTTTATCCGTTATTTTCTTTAACGTGCTTTCTTCATGCCCCGCAAAGTATATGCCCAAAAGAAATACGGGAGTCGAATTGATCCACCAGTTTCCCTTATCAAGCACATAGCATATGACGGTGTATGCGAGGATCCATAAAGACATGAGGGTGAAACTGAATCTGCCTTCTTTCTTATACGTAAGGTAAAAACCTATGTATAAAATCACTATGGTTTCGACAAACCACGAATACGGATTAAGAGGGAAATCGATCACGTCCTGTGTTACCCTTACAGCCAGATATGCTATATCCGCAATGAGGAAAACGAGGAGCGTATTGTTAAATTTTTTTACCAGAAATCCCGTAAAATAGAACTCTTTCGTCTTTGCACTTTTATAAAGACCGTATCCGGAACAAAAGAAGAAAAATGCTACTAAGAGATAACCTATCGGAACGAATATTTCAAGTCCGTGCTGTCTTACCGTATCGGGTACCCAGGGGGCCGATACCTTCTGTCCTAGATGGTGCATCATGATAAGGACCGCGAAAAGACCAAGTATGCACTTTGAATTTTTAGCACTCATCATTGTCTGATTTCTCCTTCTTCATCTGCTCATATGTGATGCCGTACTTTTGAGCGATATTCCTTGCATATGACTTTGATTCGGGTTCGCTTCTTTTGACCTTGAAGGTATTGACGTTATCTTTGATCTCCATGACCAGACTTACGAAGTCACTCTCTCCGGGCCATTCGTTCATCTCGTCTATCGATCTTGCTACTTCATGGATATGTGTATTGAAGATAACCGCCGAACCTATTTCTTTTAATATCTTTAAAAGATCTTTCGAAAGATACAGTCCGTCAACAGCGCTCGTCGTCGAATATGTTTCGTTAAAAAGGATAAGCGTTCTGTTATCGGTTTCGTTAACGATCTCTTTGATCCTTACGGCTTCTTCGCCAAGTCGTCCGTAATTTATCGTAAGGTTTTCATCAATGGGGAAATGTGTGAGGATGTTCGAAAACGGACGACCCGAGCATTTCGATGCCGTTGCGAAAGCACCTGAAGAAGCCATTATCGATGTAATGCCAACCGCCTGTTCAATGATGGTTTTTCCTCCCCTGTTGGGACCTGTGAGAATATACAGATTCTCCTTGGGAGTAAATGACATATCGTTGGTCACTATGTTCTTTTCTCCCGCGAAGAAAAGTCTGACATTATAAACATCTTTTATCTCAAAAGAACCGTCGGATCCCTCTTCGTTTAAAGGAAGTTCGGGAGTGCAGATCTTAAGTCCTTCTTTCGTGAGTCTCTTGGCAAATCTCGTCATGGAAGTATAGAAAGTAAGTCCTTCGATCATCTCCGTAATAAAGGATGTATCAAGACTGATGTGCTTTGCCATGATCGTTTTTATTCTTGTAAAATGTCTCTTAAGATGCTTCTCCATTAACGGAGTAAGTCCGACCAAAAGAGGATCGAGCACTCTGGTATTGACCGCCACTTTTCCGATCGAGTTGGTAGCCTGTGCCGAATTTAAAACGTTGTGAATGGTTGCCGCAACCTCGGCCATCGTGTATTTGGATCTTATTCTGTGAGGGAAAAACTCAACAACGGCAACCTGCTCTATGTCAAGATCGGGAGTGAAATTAACACCGATCAGAGCACCGGAAATGCAGGACATGTCATCAAGTGTTTTCTTTATATCTTCTTTGGTCTCTTCAAATTTCTCATCACTTGTAATAGCTTTTATCTGTTCGCGGAGTCTGTTAAGTCCCTCGGATCTTACTTCATTGTTTTCAAGACATGTCTGAGTAGCCTCGAGCACATCGACATAAACGGAAAGCTCTCTTAAATATTCGATAAGTACAAAAAGAGAATTGTCGTTCTGAGTGTGCATCAGTCTGCTGCTCGATAAATCCCTCAGCGTTTTGATCTGCCATAAAGCATTGGAGAAATCGTTAAAAAGACTTTCGTTCTCAAGGAAATCCTTCATTATGTCCTGACGGTATTTAATGTCCGACAGATCGGTCGGTATATTTGTCATGATATCTCTTACGATCATCATGTCTTTTTCGCCGTCGGTAATGTTTTCGATTATCTCAAGAAAACCGAGATCTTTTATCGTTTCCGGTTTTAATTTAACTGTTTTTCTTTCTGAATCAGGTGCAAATAAAATATCCATTGTAAAACCCTTCCTTTTCCCTACTTATGAAAGAATATAACAATTTTGATTTTGTTTATATTGTAATCTTTGGA
>CACZOG010000198.1 GCA_902782715.1 uncultured Lachnospiraceae bacterium
CTGCTCGTATCCGTAAGTGCGTTACTGCTTATACATAATCCCGATCCCTGGAACAAAGTTCAGAACCGTTTTATACAGGCACTTGTATTTTTTGCTTCCTATGCGGCTTCTTTGTTCGGATTCCTTTATGTTATCCCAAACAACGGAATGAAGAACTTCGAAAATGTATTTAATTACATTTATTCGTTTGTTCCCGACGGTCTTTCTTTATCATTCATACCTCCTATGGAAGGTCGTATCGAAGGTATCGTATTATTTATTTTTGCGGCGATCGCAATATTTGCTTTTATCAGAAATGAATCGGATAAAGGTCTTGTTTACTGTATAGTTGCTGATTTTGCCGTTTCCTTTACTTTTGTTAATTTTAACAGGATTTCTTACGGATTCCTTATTAATTACGTATTTATTCTGATCTGCGTTATCGGATTATTCTCTGTTCCCACGTTTATCATTTCTCCCGAAGAAGAATACGAACGGGAAATGGAAAAACGCAAAAGAGAAGAAAAGAAGAGAAAGAAAGAATACGAAAAGGATCTTGCATCCGGAAATGCCGGATTGTCGCTTAATAATTCAGATTATATGGGCAATAAGGAACCTTCGGTTGAAATTGAAGAGAATAAGTCAAAAGAAGTTGCTGCCGCACCTGAGATTCCGAGTCATTTAAGACAAAGACCTCCGATTTCTATCGGGTATGATAAGAAAAGAGTCGTTAAAAATACAAATAAGCCTGTAGGTACCGCTTTCGAAACATCAGAAAACGATAATGAAAAGAATGTTGTTATCGGCACTCAGACCGAAGAAGTTAAGGCTGTTGAAACTGCTGCAGCAGAGACTCCCGTAACTGAAAACATTACAGTTAAGGCTCCTCTTTATGCTGAAAACGTTTCAGAGACAGCTGTTACCGATACCAATATTGATGATACAAAGGCTGAAAATGTCGAATCTTCGGTATCACCTGTATTCGAGACACAGGTTTCTGAAACTGAAGAGAATGTTGAACAGTCTGAAACTTATGATAATTTCGGTTCATTCGTTTCAAATCCCGTTTATCCCGACATTACTACTCAGCCTGAACCGGCAAAACAGAGTAAGGTTATTCCTTCAAGAAGAGATTACAAAACAGCTCATGTTTACAATAATGCCGAAGAAGAGAAACAGCATGACATCAAGATGGCAGAAACAGACGCAAATGTTAACAATCAGGATGCTGCGCTTAAGGCTTCTCCCATGATTAAAAATCCTCTTCCCGGACCCAAGCCTCATATTGCCAAAGAGCTTACTTTTGACTATGACTTGAAAGACGATGAACTGGATTTCGATATTACAGATTTGAAGGGCAAAGATTATTATGACATCTGATAATCGCAGAGGAAGAAAATCTTCCGGCAGTTCAAATAAATCAGGTTCCCGTTCAAGAACTTCATCAAGAAGTTCTAATTCGGGTAAACAATACAGTACAACCAAACGTAATTCATCTTCTAAAAAGAACCAAAACGAAGAACTTGAATTTGATTATGTGAAAGCACTGATCTACATTGGTGTTTTTGCTGTTTTAATTATTATGTTTCTTTTTGCCCTCGGAATATTCGAAGGCGGTTTTGGTATGTTCTTAACAAATCTTGTAAGAGGTTTGTTTGGTTTTGATGCATTTGTCATTCCGATAGTAGGAATAGGTTTGTGCATCTATATTCTTTTCAGAGATATTACGAAGAAGACGGTATACAATTTCATTTCCGGCGGTTTATTCGTTATTTCCATCGGAATGCTTTTTCATGCGATCTCATATAAATTGATAAGCGAAAATGCATATCTTGAAGCCGTTAAAGTGTTTTATCATGACGGAAAAGGCGGCGGGGTGATATTCGGTACATTTGCTTATCTTATCGATAAAAGCTGCGGAAAAGCACTTGTATACGTTATTTCAATCGTTCTTATCGTTGCTTCGATCGTTGTTTGGTTCGGTAAATACATTGTGCGTTATGCAAAGATACTTTATGCGAAATACAATGATCTCGATGACGGACCCGACGACAGCGAAAGACAGTATACGGCAAGAGAAATAAGGAAAATGCGTGAGAAAGAAGCTGCCGCTTCAAATAAGAAAAGCCTTTCTTACAAGATTTCGGATACCGAAGAAGATGATACCGAAGTAAAGAAAAATAAGGAAAACATTATAGATGTTTCGCCTTCGGAGATCAAACCTTTCTTTGAAAAAGAACCAAAAGAGGATAAGCAGGTTAAGATCGAAGATAAAAAAGAATCAAATGACATACATCAGGTTGAATATAAAAAGAGTAAAAACAATATTGATCATGATGACATAAGACCTGTAAATGTTTATTCGGATAATTACAGACAAAAAGAGCCTGTTAAAGAAGAAGTTAAGGAAACAGAGATCGTTCAAAAACCCATTGCTGTGCCCAAGCTTATTCCTGCACCTGAGAATAACGAAATAGTTGTTTCAAAGCCTTCATTTTCAGAAGATCCGGCACTTGATGCATATAAATCAAAGCCTGCGAAGCCTTCGAAACCTTATCAGTTTCCTCCTGTTTCTCTTCTTAAAAAGAGCGACAGAAGAAACGGCAAAGGCGGAGACAATATAATAGAAACTGCAGAAAAATTAAAAGAAACTCTTCAGACATTCGGTGTTGAAGTTTCCATAGATCCTGCAAACTGTTCAAAAGGTCCTGCTGTTACAAGATATGAACTCACACCGGCACCGGGCGTTAAAGTCAGCAGAATAGTATCACTTGCCGATGATATCAAATTAAGTCTCGGAGCAGCTGATATAAGGATCGAGGCTCCTATTCCCGGAAAGAGTGCAGTAGGCATTGAAGTTCCAAATTCCGAAAGCAGTGCTGTTCCTTTCAGGGATCTTATCGAATCAAAAGATTTTACGGAATCAAAATCAAAAATATCTTTTGCTGTCGGCAAGGATTTAGCCGGGGATGTTGTTATAGCTGACATTGCCAAGATGCCTCATTTACTTATTGCAGGTGCTACCGGTTCGGGTAAATCGGTATGTATAAATACCATCATCATGAGTATACTTTACAAGGCCCATTACGATGATGTTAAGCTTATTCTCATAGACCCTAAAGTTGTTGAATTAAGCGTATATAACGGAATCCCTCATTTGCTGCTTCCTGTAGTTACAGATCCCAAACAGGCTTCCACATCTCTTCACTGGGGCGTGAGCGAAATGGAAGACAGATATAAGAAGTTTGCAGATCTGGGAGTAAGAGATTTAAAAGGATATAACGAAAAAGTTTCCGAAGATCCCAATGCAAAGAAACTTCCTCAGATAGTAATCATAGTAGATGAGCTTGCAGACCTTATGATGGTTGCGGGAAAGGAAGTTGAAGAATCGATCTGTCGTCTTGCACAGCTTGCAAGAGCCGCAGGAATCCATCTTATCATTGCAACGCAAAGACCTTCGGTTGACGTTATCACCGGTCTTATTAAGGCCAATATGCCGAGCCGTATAGCATTTTCGGTATCAAGCGGAATCGATTCGCGAACGATCCTTGATTCTAACGGTGCCGAGAAACTTCTCGGTAAGGGCGATATGCTTTTCTTCCCTCAGGGAATGAACAAACCTTCCAGAGTTCAGGGCTGTTTTGTATCGGATGAGGAAGTTTCGAATGTTGTTGATTTTATCAAGAATCAGAACATCGACGGTTATGACCAGAGAATGATGGAAACGGTTAAGAATCCTTCAAGTGC
>CACZOG010000199.1 GCA_902782715.1 uncultured Lachnospiraceae bacterium
GAACCGACACCCACGCCTGACCCTTCTGCAGATCAGGGTGATGTAGAAGGTTTCGTATCAAGATTCTATACGATAATCCTTGACAGGGAGGCAGAACCTGAAGGCCTTCAGAACTGGGTAACGGCACTCAAAGCCGGAACAAGAGGCGGTGCCGATGTTGCGGATGAATTTATTCACAGCCCTGAGTTCCAGGCTAAAAAGTTGTCAGACGATGCTTATATAACGAAACTCTATCGTGCCTTCTTTAACAGAGAACCCGATGCTGCAGGAAAGGCATCCTGGTTGCAGAGCATAGCAGAAGGAAAAGATCGTGATTTTGTTCTGGAAGGATTCCTTGCTTCAGATGAATACAGAGATTTATGTAACAGTTACGGAATAAAAAGAGAGAGTACACGTACATTTGTTAAGAGATTTTATTCGGTAGCTTTTGGAAGAACAGGCAATGATATTTCCCCGTCGGAGCTTGACAATTGGCAGATCCCTCTTGATGCCCGGGCACTTACCGGTGCGGATATTGCCGTTCAGTTTTTTAACAGCCCTGAATACCTTTTACATAATGACAGCAATGAAGTATATTTAGGCAAACTTTACAGGGTTTTGTTTAACCGTGATATGGATGCCGGAGGAAGACAGATTTGGACACAGGCATTTGCAGAGGGCTACACAAAAAATGAAGTTCTTGAAGAATTCCTCAAATCAGGTGAGTTTAAGGATATGTGTAATATGTACGGAATCAATCCCGGAAGATAAATGCAGCATATTGTTTGCTAATTGTTTATGAAACTTAGTATTATAATTCCCGTCTACAACATGAATCATGATAATCTTCTGAAATTCTGTCTTGATTCAATCATTAATCAGACAATTGAGGATTACGAAATAATCGCCGTGGATGATGCATCCACGGACGATTCTTTTATGGTGTTAAAAGACTACGAGAATGAGTATCCGGACAAATTCAAGGCGATTACGTATCCTGATAACAGACGCCAGGGCGGTGCCAAGAACGAAGGGCTTAAAGCTGCTCAGGGTGAATGGATCGGCTTCGTTGATTCAGACGACTGGATTGCTCCAGATTTTTATGAGAAACTTTTAAAGAAAGCGGACGAGACAGGCGCTGACATCGTCGGCTGCTCATACTCAATAGTTGATAAGCAGACTTTTGAAGTCGGAAGAGTTGTATCAAATAACTCCAAAGAACAGACGGGCGAATTTGTATCAAACGTTGAATTGCGTAAGAAATACATGCTTCATCCCGGAAGCATGGTTATAAAAATATATCGGCATACCGTTATAAAAGAAAGTGATTTAAAATTCCCTGAACATATCTTTTATGAGGATAACTGCGCCTCCAGAATCTGGGCAGCATACTTCAAACATTTTGAACTCGTTGAAGAGCCTCTTTACTATTATTACCAGCATGATGTTTCCACGGTGCATACCGTAACAGAAGAAAGATGCATGGACAGAATGACAGCCATGGATTTGATGGTGGATGAGTTTAAGGCACGCGGGTTATATGACACATATAAGGATGTTCTTGAAGCATCGTACGCGGAACTGTATTTCAAGAACACCTTATTCAGTTACATGCTTAACTGTCCCGATAAGAATTTGGGCTTTGTGAAGAAACTCAGAAAAGGGATGAAAGAAAGATTTCCCGATTACAGGAATAATCCGTATTTCGAAGTAAAGGACAAAGAAGAAGAGAAGATGATGGATCTCTGCATGAAGTTCCCGACGGTCTTCTATATTTACTATAGTTTATTGTGGAAATACAGAAACAGAAAAAAATAAATTGATCGAAAAGCACCCTGCATCATTTAAGCCGAGTGCTTTTTTAGTATAAAAAGAGCCGGCCGCTTATTGTAGCAGCCGGCACTTTTTTATTTGCACCTTATTGATTCAATTATCTGTAGATCTGAAGAAGATAGATCAAAGGTGAATTCCAGTAGATCGTAATCTCGTTAACGGAATAAGCCGTATCGTTATCAACGTAGCAGCATCCGCCTTCACGATCCTGAAGAACCGTCTTTGCATAAGGATCTTCCGGAGCGGAGTTGGGACCGCCGACCAGCATGCCGGGCATTGATTTGCCTACGAACTGTGAAGGTCTGTGGTGAACATGCTCGGGTGAAAGAGTTCCTTCGCCTGTAACATAGCAGTAACCTGTAGGGTTAACTCCGAGGAGATAATCTATCTGGTAACGTGCATATTCGTTATATGTTTCATCACCTGTGAGGTTATACATCATTCTGTAAAGAATACCTGCGTTTGCGATAGACATGTTACTTCCCCAGGGATATGTACGAAGTGATGAGAAGTAAGGATCTGTCTTGGATTTTTTAAGAGTGATTTCCGCATTCTCGGTAATCTTTTCGGTAAGCTGTGCGGTAAGAGTATCGTCTTTGGCAATATCGGGATTCTTAAGGTAATCGTAAATTGCATATGTACCCATGTCTGCCCAGCCGAGACCAACCTTAAAGAGTGAATCGCCGATGACTTTTGCTTTTTCGTGATACTGCTGGTCGCCTGTTGCGATGTAGAGTTCTACGGCTGCCCAGATGAATTCGTCCGAATTCTTACCGTCGGGATATTCGCCTGTGGTTACATCTTCGGGATTCTTGAATCCTTCGTGGTCTGCATCTGCATTTGCTTCAAGATATTTATAAGCCTTCTTTGCAGCAGCAAGACATTTGCCTGCAAATTCGGGATCGTATTCTTTATAAATGATGCTTGCCTTAGCCATAACAGCAGCGAAATCACCGGTTGCTGTATTGGATACGGGAGATACGATAAGCTCTTCTGTTTCTTCTTCAGGCATACAAACCTCGCCAAACACTGCGGTTGTAACCTTATGGTATACGCCACCGTTGTCAGCCTGCATCTTTAAGAAGAAATCAAGTTCGTACCTTGCTTCGTCAAGAATATCAGGAATTCCGTTTCCTGATTCGGGAATGTCATAATCATCGCCTCTGGAAGCTTCGCTTTCTTCATATGTAAGGAAGAGGTCGGCAATTGTCTTGGCACCTGCCACAACATATCTTCCGTAGTCGCCTGCATCATGCCAGCCGCCCTTAACATCAATGAATGTTTCGGTTCCGTAGATTCTTGCATCCTCTGCGTGGCATTCGGGATGAGCGAAATCTCCGCCGAGTTCGCTTGTAACTTCACATCCGCAGCGCTGAAGATAAAGCATTCTTACCGCTTCTTTGGCTATATTGTCATATACGTCGTCAGCGATGGTGAACTGATATGAATCATCAAGTCCGCTTACGGAAATATAATATGTTCCGGCATCCTTAAAATCACTGAAATCTCCGGTATAAGTATCGCCGTCGCCGCAGTTTGAAGGAACGGCTGTTGTATCGAATTTGCCGCTGTAGACAACTTTGCCGCTTGCCGCATCACAGATATCGAAAGCACTTACGGCACTGCCGGTGGTTGCTACAACCTTCTTGATATCGCCGGGTTTGTATCCGACCTGATTTACTTTAAGAGCGATGGCATCCGCAAGAGGCTCAACGGCCTGTGCCTGGCTTGCGTCAGATAACTTGAGCACAAAATTATCTATTTTTACAGTGTGTGATAAAGTATTGTCCATACCGTCAAATAATCCCAGATTGAAACAGAATCTCGGAGCGGGGTCTGTAGCTTCGTTCATGGTAAACTGAGCTGTGATCGTTTTCTTTTCCGGTCCGATGGGAACATAGTCCTCTTCGTAATAAGCGTGATAATCGCCGCCGTTTAACTGAAATCTCCACTGCATGGGTCTTTCGATGTCGCATGAGATGTCAAAAGATACATCATAAACGCCGCCCATGTTCAATTCGTAACCGTCTCTGAATACCTGACATGAATAATCAAGGTTTCCGGGTTTATCTATGGCGATTACCATTTCTCCATTTTCTTTGGAGAGCGTAAAGCTTCCGCCGTTTACATACTGGCCCCACTGACTTTCCTCGTCATCTTCAAAATGATCGTCAATAACAAGTTTTCCGTCGTAAAGGGCATCTTCGTCATTAACGTCAACTTCACCGTTTCCTCCATCTTCGCCGTTATTTGCGTTAGGGTCGATAAATATATCCGGTTGCGGCTCGTCGGGAGGAGTCAGAGGCGGTGACTCCGGTGTACAGGCAGCTAATGAGAATACCATGACAGCAGAAAGCATCAATGGCATGATTCTTTTGAGTTTCATTGTAACCTCCTTGGTAATTTATACTTATGTCACATGGAGCCGTAAAACTCCGTATACTATTTTAATATACAAGACATTAAAAAGGAATACTTATATATATTAAATTAATCATTACTTGTAGTATATATATTTTCGGCCGTCGACGCATTTGTTTCATTCCAGAACGGCAGATAAACGATTATCGGCAAAGCTGTCGGTATCATAAATATATATCTGTAGGAATATGCTATCGGGGTTGCGAGCATGACGACCAGCCATGATACGATCAACGGTAAAAATAACATAAGTCGTTTTTTCTTCTCGCTTTGGTTGAATATTGCCGCAAAAGAAAACCACATTATCCAGACAATGGTTCCGGACGGGATGAATTTGATCATTGAAATGAGATCTTCTTTAACGGATACGCCTGTTATTTCTTCTATAAAATCCCTGTTAACATATCCGGCATCAAAGAGATCCTGTATTCCGATCCAGTAATCAAGGTATCCGCCCAGGAAAACTCCCGGCTGCCAGAAACCTAATGTTTGCATCATATACGCCCTGACATATGTGAAAAAATTAGGGATAAGAAGCTGTGCCCAAACCAAAAGAAAATCTTTTAAATGACTCTGCAGATAATCCTTGTTTACAGCATCTTTCAGATTATCGCTTATTGTCGGTGAATACCTGTTCTTCCAGTCTTCTTCGGAAATGATATTAAAAAGTATTTCCTGCTGATTGTCGCTTAGATTCCTGTTTTCTCCGATGACCGCAGCAATCTGCTGCATGGGTACCGATAAGAAATCGACAAACGTATCTTTTTCAACTCCCAAAGCATTGTATACCGGGCCTTGGATTATGACGGTACAAAGAAAGACCAGTACTCCGGGAATTAAAAGTTTAAGGACTTTTTTTCTGTAAAAGAGCAATATTCCGAGTAAGATAAAAAGAAATATGTGAAGGCCGTTGTTTCTCCAGAAACACATAAAAAGTGCAAGCAGTCCAAACTTAATGCAGTATCCGACAGGTATTTTTCCGTCGGTCGGAAGATCCCATAATAAAATAACAAACAAAACTATCGCAGCTGCGAAGATCGTATCTTTCCATAAGGAGATCGAGTATGAAGCGAAGAATCCGGATATTGAATACATAAATACCGAACCCCACTGTAAGAAAAGAGAAGCACCTTTTTTTCTGATACTGTAACATACAAAAGCGCATACTCCTGAAAAAACAATGCTTTCACATAATACATATAAGAATACCCCGACATTAACATCAGGACTGATGAGTTTTCCCAGCCATAGGAAGAAACGTAAAACAAGTATATATAATACAACCCAGTGATTATGTAACGGAACTCCGGGCGTCATGGCGTATCGCAAGGTCTGTGCACCGTCTCCGACAATTCCTCCGGGATAAAAAGTAAGCAGATAAGGAAGCCAGAAAACAAATATTATGAGCCACGAAATAACGAAAAACAAAGGATCTTTTAATGCTTTTTTTTCGTCAACTCTTTTTATTTTTTTAACGGATATCAACTCTGAGATTTTTTGAAAAACAGGAAAGATCAGTATCGCAAATGTTAATACTGTTAAGATTGCTTTTTTGCCGATGACGATGTAATTCTCCGACATACTGCTTCTTATCCATACATAGTTAACCTGCTTTCCCATAACGAATGCCAAAGAAAACAGAAGAGAATACAATAAAATCACCCAATTGGATCTGATTGAGTGATTTAATGACATTTTTGAATATAAATAATAAACTGCTGTTGCGGCTGCAATCGTTAAAACAGGCTGATTAAAATTTAAAAAATATGAGGTCCAGATAGAGGATAACAGAATAAAGACAAATAGTATTATTTTTCCTATCCACTTTGAAGTATTGTTTTTCATCTTTTTTCCCTGTATAACCCGACATCATGCATTTTCTTTTCCGTCACTGATTATAGCATGATTTGACTATCGTTTCCAACATC
>CACZOG010000200.1 GCA_902782715.1 uncultured Lachnospiraceae bacterium
GCGTTTATATTTAGGTTTGTGAACTGACGCGTCACTTACGGATAGCTTCTAAAGGTGCAAAACCCCTGTCGAAACCATTACTGGCCCATATTCAATTTTACATATATATTATACTAAACTTAAACGGTTTAGACAATATCATCTTGGTCGCACTTTGCCCTAAAAACAAGGGTTTGATGGACTTTTGAGTGACAAATCCGAAGATCACATCTGTGAGTTTTTAAATTCCCTTCTCGTCTCTCTTTCATAGTCCTTTTTCGCGATGCTGTCTCTCTTGTCGTATAATTTCTTACCTCTGCAAAGACCGAATTCGATCTTGGCTTTTCCTTTTGAAAAATAAACCTTTAAAGGGATAAGCGTAAGACCTTTTTCTTTGATCTTTCCGGTAAGTTTCATTATTTCGGACTTATGAACAAGGAGTTTTCTCGTTCTTAAAGGATCCTTATTGAAGATATTGCCTTTTTCATAAGGCGAAATGTTCATTCCGTAAATAAACAACTCTCCGTTGTCTATACCGATAAAAGATTCCTTTATCGAACATTTTCCCATTCTTAAGGATTTAACTTCCGTTCCGACTAAAACAATGCCGGCTTCAAAAGTCTCTTCGACAAAATAATCATGATATGCTTTTTTGTTGTTGGCTATTAATCTGATATTTTCCATTTTCTTAAAAAATAAGCGCTTCCTTTCGGAAGCGCTAACTGTTTTATATTCCGCCAAAGATCACAGGAACGTTGAGTACCAACGCAAGAACCATGAACGCTACTGCCAGCCAGGTTGTTACCTTAATGAGTACACCTTCCATCGAGCGGCCTTTGTTCTTGCCCCAGTATGAATCAGCGATACCGCCGATAGCTCCGAGACCCTGCTGCTTGCCTTCCTGCATAAGTACCAGGAATGTTAACGCTACACATATAAGTATAAATACTACCATTACTATTATTTTAACTATTTGCATTTTTCACCTCAAAAATCTTTAACAAACATGCAAAAGATATATTATCATACAAATACTGTATTTGCAAGATAATTTTAAAAAGCCGGAGCAAATAAATGCACCCGGCTTTATGTGTCGAAAAATCTGTTATACGAGCAATGATTTTCCTGTCATTTCCTTAGGCTGTTCCATACCCATAAGCTCGATGATCGTGGGAACGATATCAGCAAGGCATCCGCCCTCACGAAGTTTCTTTCCTTCGGGTCCGTTTACAAGGATGAAAGGAACGGGATTTGTTGTATGAGCGGTGAAAGGTTCTCCCGTCTCATAATCAATGAGCTGCTCTGCGTTACCGTGGTCTGCACAGATGAACATTGTTCCGCCTGTTTCTTTTACAAAGTTAACGATCTCACCTACGCACTTGTCAATAACTTCGATAGCTTCCGTAGCAGCTTCAAGAACTCCTGTATGACCAACCATGTCAGGATTTGCGAAGTTACAGATGATTACATCATATTTCGAAGATCCGTCTTCATTCTTAGCTGTAATCGCTTCGCTTAATTTATCACATACTGTGTAAGCACTCATTCTGGGCTTCTTGTCATATGTGGGAACGTACTTGGGTGAATTAACAAGGATTCTGTCTTCGCCTTCGTTGGGTGTCTCTACACCGCCGTTAAAGAAGAATGTAACATGTGCATACTTCTCTGTCTCAGCGATCCTTGCCTGCTTAAGTCCGTTAGCTGCAAGCCATTCACCGAATGTATTTGTAACTTCAACCTTATGGAAAGCAACAGACTTGTTGGGGATCGTAGGATCGTATTCGGTGAAGCATACGTATTTGATATCAAGTCTCTTTCTGTCGAATCCCTTGAAATCATCATCACAGAAAGCTCTGGTGATCTCTCTTGCTCTGTCGGGACGGAAGTTAAAGAATACGATCGAATCTCCGTCTTTAACAGTTGCAACGGGTGCACCGTTCTCACATACAACAGTGGGGATCATGAACTCATCCGTTACACCGTTATCATAAGAAGCCTGAATAGCACCTGTAGCCGAATCAGCCTTAATGCCTTCACCCTTTGTTAAAGCATCATAAGCTTTCTCTATACGATCGTAGTTATTGTCTCTGTCCATAGCGTAGTAACGGCCTGAAATAACACCTACTTTACCAACGCCGATCTCTTTCATCTTTGCTTCAAGTTCTGCAACGAAATCTTTTCCGCTTGCGGGAGGAGTATCTCTTCCGTCAAGGAAGCAGTGAACGAATACCTTATCAAGTCCATTTCTCTTCGCAAGTTCAAGTAATCCGTAAATATGTGTATTGTGGCTGTGAACGCCGCCGTCTGAAACAAGTCCGTACATATGAAGTGCGGAATTGTTCTTCTTACAGTTTTCAACTGCTTCAAGAAGTCCGGGATTCTCGAAGAATGTTCCGTCCTGGATCTCTTTTGTGATTCTTGTAAGTTCCTGATATACGATTCTTCCTGCACCCATGTTAAGATGGCCTACTTCAGAGTTACCCATCTGTCCGTCGGGAAGACCTACTGCCATTCCGGATGCGTTACCTTTTACAAAAGGACACTCTTTCATGAGTTTGTCCATTACAGGTGTTTTAGCAAGTGCAACTGCGTTGCCTTCAGTCTTTTCATTAAGTCCGTAGCCGTCAAGAATCAATAATACTTTCGGTGCGTTTGCCATATTTTATCTCCTTTATATGATACTTTTTATGTTAAATTGATTAGTTAATACTAACCAATCCTTAAATCAACGATAATATACTAACACATTGACAAATAAATATCTATCTTTTTTTATTTTTCTTTATAAATCCTTATAAAAACGGATACCGGACACTCATAAAGAGTGCCCGGCACATTAAATTATCTTAAGTCAACACGTCTGATCTTACCGGAGATCGTCTTGGGAAGTTCTTCTCTGAACTCTACGATTCTCGGATACTTGTAAGGAGCCGTATGCTCTTTTACATATGTCTGAATTTCCTTCTTAAGTTCATCGGTACCGTTTGTTCCCTTTGTGAGAACGATATTTGCTTTAACAACCTGTCCTCTGACTTCATCGGGAGCAGCAACAACAGCACACTCAAGAACATAAGGAAGTTCCATGATAACGCTTTCGATCTCGAACGGTCCTATACGATATCCTGAGGACTTAATAACATCGTCTGTTCTTCCGACATACCATAAGAATCCGTCCTCATCCTTCCATGCCGTATCACCTGTATGATAATAACCGTCATGCCATACTTCTTTGGTCTTCTCTTCATCTTCAAAGTAACCTTTGAAAAGGCCGTTGGGTATTCCGTTCTGTGTATTGATGACGATCTCACCGGTTTCACCGACTTTGCAGGGATTTCCGTCGTAATCCACGATCTCGATATCGTACATGGGTGAAGGTCTTCCCATTGATCCGACTTTATTGCTCTCTCCTACGAAGTTTGCGATCGAAAGAGTTGTTTCGGTCTGTCCGAAACCTTCCATGATACGTACGCCCGTAGCTTTAAGGAACTGGTTATAAACTTCCGGGTTCATTGCTTCACCTGCAACGGTAGCATACTTGATAGAGCTTAAATCATATTTTGTAAGATCTTCCTTAATAAAGAATCTGTACATTGTAGTGGGAGCACAGAATGTAGTTATATTGAATTCTTTGAAAAGAGGTAAGATGTCATCTGCCTTAAACTTCTCAAAATCATATACGAATGTTGCGGCTTCGCACATCCACTGTCCGTATAATTTACCCCAGAGTGCTTTGCCCCAGCCTGTATCGGCGATAGTGAAATGTAAGCCGTTGGGATCTACATTGTGCCAGTATTTTGCAGTAAGGAAGTGACCGAGAGGATACTTAAAGTTATGTGCTGCGATCTTGGGATATCCGGTAGTACCCGATGTGAAGA
>CACZOG010000201.1 GCA_902782715.1 uncultured Lachnospiraceae bacterium
CTTTAAAGCCTTACCAGCTTTGAACTTAGGAGCCTTGGAAGCTTTGATTTTGATCTTTTCTTTTGTTAAAGGATTAAGACCTGTTCTTGCAGCTCTCTTAGCAACTTCGAATGTACCGAATCCAACTAACTGAACCTTTCCACCCTTCTTTAATTCTGTACCTACAACATCGATGAAAGCAGCGAGTGCCTTATCTGCATCTTTCTTTGATAAACCAGCTTTGTCAGCCATAGCTGCTACTAATTCTGTTTTGTTCATTATGAACTCCTCCTATACTACTGTTTTTACGTTTTTTGTGCTCTCATTAGCACTATATTATTTATAGTGTTTTTTTGCCCATTTGTCAAGGAAAAAAGCCTAAATATGCGATATTTTGACCACTTTTACCACATAATGTTGTGATTTTCCATGATTTTCCATAAAATTGTATCGGTTTTGTCCTACAAATGCAAAAAGAATCCTTTTAAAACCTACAGTCTTTCAAGCAAACTGCCGCCTTCTTCTTTTAAATATTTGCGTAGTTCCTTGTAATCCGGAAGAATTTTGGCGACTTCGCTCCAGAATTTTTTCGAATGGTTCATCTCTTTTCTGTGGCACAGTTCATGAACGACCACATATCTCATAACGCGCTCGGGTAAAAGCACTAAAAGACAGTTGAAATTCAGATTCCCGTCATATGTGCAGCTTCCCCAGCGGGTCTTTTGTGCACGGATCGATATCCTCGAATAGGTTACGCCCATTCTCTCTGCGTATTCGTCAACCAGGATCGGTATTTCGCGTTTTGCTTTTTTCTTTATTATCTTAAGTTCGGTCTCGCTGAATCCCGGTTTGGGAATGACCGATTCGTTCTTTTTCTCTATTTTGGCAAGAGTCTTTTCGATCCAGTCTCTTTTGGATTCGACGAATTTACGGGCCTGAAGGTTAGTGACTCTGTTGGGGATCCTGACGATCACTTCGCCGTCGCGTCTTATCTCGATCGACATGGTTCTTCGCGAACTTCTTATCAGGGTGTAATCGATTTTTTTTTCGGATGTGTTCTTGGTGAAGATCATTTCCTTTAAGTATCCAACCTCTTAAGCCAGGAATCTGCCCGCTTTCGGAATTCTCCTAAGCAGTGCGGCAATGCCTAATGCTATAACAAACAATACAATGGTGATAACTATTATCGAAATCGTGGAGTTTCCTGTGAAATCAAGTCCGAACTGTCTTTTTACGACTTCCAAAAGCATTATGTGCACAAGGTAAACTCCGAGCGTGTCTTTTGACAGATTAATAATGAAAGCTTTTCCTTTTTTGATCTTTCCTGACATTTTATCAACAAGCAGATATAAAGCTGTGCAGTTTAAGAAGGTGAACACTCCGAAACTGTCATAGATTCCGGGATTGTACGCTCCGTCTGCTTTTGACAGGATCGCTGCGCAGATGAAATTGAGTGCGATCCCGACGGGAAGCATCACAAAAAGGGCTGTTCTTAAGTTCCTGTTTATTTTATAATTCGCGAGATAATATCCTAAAACATAATATCCGATATATCCGGAAACCTCGGTTATTGTTACGAGTTCGGACATTTTATCCGTAAGGGATTTGTTTACAAGGATCGTAAGCGTCATCCTTACTATCTGGAAGAAAAAGAAGATGTCGATAAAATATCTGATGTTCTTCTCATCCGCGCTTTTAAGCCATGTTTTTATAACGGGTGTTAAGATGTAGAGACCGATGATCATCCAGATAAACCAGAGATGGTTTGTTGCATAAACGATCCCCGTTACGGTCCTTACCGGACCGTGGCGGTAAAAATCGAACTTCCAGATGTAGAGACTTTGGAAAACATAGTATCCGTACGACCATATAAGATAGATAACGAAAAGTCTTAAGACATTGTGAAGCCAGATCTTCTTGACCGTGATCTCTTTTTTGGTATCCAGAAAGAGTTCGCCGCTTATCATTACGAAAACGGGCACGGCAAATCTGGTCAGTGAATTGATGAAAACCGCAATGTTAAAATCTACTCCCGCAACGGGAAGTATTTCTATATATTCCGAGCTCACATGCAGAGCAACTACTCCGAGAGCTGCGAGGATCCTTAAAATATCCAGTTTGATGTTTCTTTCTGCAGGCATTTTTTTACCCCTGTATCACGGTTTGCTTCTCACTTTTCGATTATAACACATATTATAGATGTTTTTCCTTAAAAAAATACAATATCTCGTTATTTTTATGTCTAAATCGCTTCATCTTTGGCCGTGTCGGGTTGTAATCGTTTCCTTATTATGATACAATTTATTGAATTATGTGATTAAATGAGGTAATTATGGTTTCTCAGGCTATTTTAAATTTTGATTCCACAATACTGCTTTGGATTCAGGAGACATTAAGAAATCCCGTAACCAATGCTATTTTTAAGACCATAACACATATGGGAGACGGAGGAGTCTTATGGATCTGTTTCTCCCTTTTCTTATGCATTTTCAAGAAGACGCGAAAGGCAGGCATTTTTGCTCTCGGCGCCCTTCTTTTATCAGTGCTTGTAAACAATGCTTTTCTTAAAAACGTGGTGGGACGAATCCGTCCGTACGAGGTCATCGCAGGACTCGAATGCCTGGTAAAGCATGCAAAAGATGCATCTTTCCCTTCGGGACATACCGGCTCTTCGATAGCGGCTGCTACCGTATATCTTAGAACGCTTCCCAAGAAGATATCGATTCCCGCTGCAGTTCTTGCAGTGCTTATCGCACTTTCGAGACTCTTCGTCGGTATTCACTATCCCACAGATGTCATCGCCGGAGCGATCACCGGTGCGGCACTCGGGATCCTCGCCTGCGTGATCGGTGAATTTGTTATTAAAAAATGGAAAGAAAAGCACCCGAAAGCACAACCGGCTGAAGCCGTAAAAGAAATCGAAGAAACTGACGAAAGCAATTAACCCAAAGGAATACTACATGAATGCTACAGTAATAATTCCGAGTTTAAACCCGGATGAAAAAATAATATCGACCGTCAAAAGCCTTCTTGATGAAGGTTTTGAAGATATAGTCATGGTTGACGACGGCTCCGACGAGGCTCACAAAGCGCGCTTTGAAGAAGCCAAAGCTCTCGGCAATGTGACCTTGCTCGTTCACGAAGTCAACAAAGGAAAAGGACAGGCCATGAAAACGGCTTTTGAATACATTCTGGCCAACCGTCCGAACGAACCGAATGTCATCACCGTAGACGGGGACGGACAGCATTTGGCGTCGGATGTTAAAAAATGTATTGAAAAGCTGGAAGAAAACCCCGATTCGGTGGTTCTCGGCGTACGTAATTTCAAACAGAGCAACGTTCCCGCCAGATCGAAATTCGGAAACACGGTTACGAAATCCGTTTTCCGTCTTCTCTGCGGAATCAAAATAAGCGATACCCAGACAGGACTTCGTGCGATTCCTTTCAAACACCTCAAACTTATGACAGAGGTTGACGGAAACCGTTACGAATATGAAACGAATCAGCTTTTTGCCATCAAACAGGCAGGAATAAAATTCGACGAAGTGGTTATAAATACCGTTTACATCGAAGAAAACCAGACTTCGCATTTCCGTCCTATCAGGGATTCGATCAGAATTTACGGAGTCATCATCAAATACATTGCGAGCTCGCTCGCCTCGACGCTTGTCGACGTAACGCTTTTCACGGTTCTCAATCTCCTGTTCGGAAAACTCGGTTTTTCAAACGAATTGAGGATCATTCTTGCGGAAGCCATCGCACGTCTGGTAAGTTCGTTCGTCAATTTCTCGCTTAACAGAAAAGTTGTTTTCAAGTCTAAAGACAAATACGGCTCAACACTGGTTAAGTATTATGCACTCTGCATCTGCCAGCTTGCCGCATCGACCGGTCTTGTATATCTTTTCTCGACGGTCATCTTCCGCCTGAGTGACGGAAGCCTGTTCGACACGCTCATTAAAGTCGTTGTCGACACCTTTTTATTCTTCTTAAGTTTCAGAATCCAGCAGACCTGGGTTTTCGTTCCGAAGAAGAAAAAATAAAAATCTGCTATCCGCTTGGAGGTTTTATAAATGTTAAAAAAAATAATGGGACCGGTTTTAAAAGTCCTTTTGGTTTTGGTCATCACACTCGTGATCGTTCTCGGAACATTCTACATAATGCTCCAGAAATGCTGCAACGGTCCTTCCGAAGCAGCAAGAACTCTTTTCATAACGACCATTCTCGAAACAGGTCAGTTGAAATTCCTTGCAAACTGGGTTTGTTCGGATGAAGAGATCCAGGAGATCGTAAACAAAAACTCCATGGAAAAAGTCGACACCACGGTCGATACCTCTTTGATCTCGATCCATTCCGAAAATGCCGACGAAACATCATCGGAAGAAGATAATCCTTATGCAGACGAAGTTTTTGATGAAAACGGAGTTCGTATCGAAGAGATCTCCGGACGTACTTTCTTTGCAAAAATGATGATCATAAAAGATCCTTCACAGGTTGTAATGGCTACGACAAGCGAAAACGGCCACTGGGGTGAGTACGGCAAAAACCTTGACGAGATAATCACAGACAGAGGTGCGATCGGCGGAGTAAACGCAGGTATTTACGTGTCCGTCGGAAACAAGGGCGGCGAACCTTTGGGTGTCGTTGTCGAAAACGGACAGATCACATATAACAAGCCCACAGGCCTTACCGGACTTTATATGATAGGCTTTAATAACGACAATATTCTTATCATAAAAGATCTGACCGGAATGTCCGCATCAGATTTCGAAAACTATGTTAAAACCGAAGGAATCCGTGATGCGCACTGCTTCCAGGAAGAATCTTCGGATTCGAATAACCACTTCGTATCTCTTATTTCAAACGGCGAAGCAAGAGTTTTAAACGGAACGGGTTCGGGCGCAAATCCCAGAACCGCGATCGGTCAGCGCTCTGACGGTGCTGTTCTTTTCCTCGTTACCGACGGTCGTGGAGCCAGCGGACACCTCGGTGCCACGGCATCCGATCTTATCGGGATCATGCAGGAATACGGTGCAGTCAATGCTGCAAATCTCGACGGCGGAAGTTCATCCTCAATGGTTTATAACGGAAACTACGAAATGTCGAGCGTAACCTTCTATTACAAGAATTCATCATGGAAATTACCGACAGCTTTTGCGGTAATGCCCAAGAACTAAGGAGGTTGCGAGATGGCTAACGAAACAAACAACAGACAATCAAACCGCCAGCCTTCAATGAGAGAACTGGCAAACGAAAGAATGCGTGAAAAGATGCGTGCTGCCAGGGAGGAATCTTCCAGACAGTCAGGCTCAAGACCTCAGGGTAACACAGCACAAAGAAGAAGTACTTCTGCTTCTTCAACCGGTTCTTCAGAAAGAAGAGTTCGTACATCCGAGACTGCTTCACGCGATATGTCCAGACGTCCCGCAGCAAGGGATGCTATCGAAACTGAAAGAAGAGTATCGGGAAGCCGTCCTTCCCAGTCTTCACGCCCTTCATCACAGGGCTCACGTCAGGGTTCACATTCATCCTCACGTTCGGGATCGCATTCTTCTTCATCAAGACCTTCTTCTTCAAGAAACTCCTCTTCCCAGAGAAGACCTTCTTCGTCATCTCAATCAAGAACTGTTTCTTCAAGAAAAGCTCCCAGGAAGAAATCTCCCGTATTCTGGATCGGACTGGGTATTTATACTGCAATCCTTCTCGTGCTTTCGGTTATCTTCTTAATTTACACGGACAATTGTCTTAAGAAATACGAAAACTCGCAGTCCGAGCATTTTGTTGAAACATACATGCAGGAATTCGAAGGAAAAGTTGATTCTCATTCACTTAAAGCTTCTGACTTTACTTTTGAAAGTCTCGACCTGACTTTTGTCGATACCGACAGTTTTATGGGTGATTACATCGACTCACTCAATTCATATTCAACTTTTACGGCTGAAAAAGACCCGACAAGCTACATTACCGAAGCTCCTGTTTACAATCTCATGGGCGACGGACAGGTGATCGGCAAAATAACGCTTAAAGCCATAAGCCAGACCAAGATCTTCGCGATCTTAACTATCATGGACTGGGACATCGATACGATCGAACCCATAATCTCCATTGATGTTGCAAACTATACTTTTATGGTTCCCGAAGGATATACTCCCGTGATCGACGGCAAACCGGTCGACGCTTCATATCTGACAGGCGTAACCGAGGAGATCCCCGCATTCAAGGGAGTTTCCGCTTACATTTCCATGCCCAAGAGCGTGGAATACAAGGTTCCCAATGTTTTGGTGGGATCGGAAATCAAAGTACTCAATGCCAACGGCGAAGAAGTCGATTACGAGACAAACGAATCCGGAACAAAGATCGTCGCTTCATATGCTTCACCTTCTTCACAGATCCCCGAAGCAAGAAAAGCCGAAGCACTTAATATGGTTCAGACTTACGAAGATTTCATGACAGACGATCTGACCGGTCCGAGCCACGGTCTTGCAACGGTTCAGTCCATCCTGATAAAAGATTCGGATTACTGGCTTCAGGCAAAACAGTGGGCAGGCGGCGTAGACATTACTTTTACTTCCGCACATATATTTGACAATCCCAAATATACAAACGTTGTTGTGGACAATTACGCAGAATATTCGGATACATGTTATTCCGTTCATATCGCATTCTCGAAAAACCTGATCCTTACCAGAACTCAGGAAAAGATCACCAACGATTATGACTCAACCGTTTTCTTCATTTTATATGACGATACGGATGACGGAGTCGAGAATCCTCACTGGTGCATCGCCGATATGATTGCAACAACCAAAAAGAACACCGAAGACTGATACTTCGGAAAAAATAAAGGTTCAGACACATGGAAAAGATCAAAGAATTATACAAAAAATACGAAGAGATCATTGTTTATCTTATAGTGGGCGTTTTAACAACCATCGTATCCTGGCTCGCCTGCTTTGGTGCAAAATTCTTTCTCGACTCAAACGATTCACTTCAGAATTTTATCATCAACACGATCGGATGGGTTGTCGGAGTATGTTTTGCATATCCTTTAAACAGAGCCTGGGTTTTTAAAAGCAAGAATAAACACATTTTAAAAGAATTCGGCGGATTCGCCGCATCGAGACTCTCAACCTGGATTCTCGACGTAGTAATCATGTGGTTCTTCGTAAACGTCGTTTCTTTCGAAAGCTTCCTTATCAAGCTCCTGGCAAAATTCCATTTCGTTATAACGGAGATCGATACGCAGGACAAGCTTTACTACTGGTTCGTTAAGATCTTCATTTCGGCAGTGCTTGTTACAATAGCAAATTACATTTTCAGCAAGTTCCTGGTATTTGGAAAAAAGAAGAAAGCTGAAAAGGAAAATACTGCAAAAGACGAAAAAGAAGATACTGCAAAATCCGAAGACGAAACCGAAAAACAGAAATAAACCTGCCCACATCGGGCGAAAAACAATATAAATATTGGATTTATAACATGAATTTAAAAAAGGTTTTATACAAATTAATACCTTTGACATTCTCGGTTGCACTTGTTTTAACACCTGCACTCCACGCGCTCGCAGACGATCCGCCCGACTATGATGCTCTGGCAGAAGCGAGAAAAGGACTTCCGATCCAGTCAAACTCCATTGCCGACTGGCCTCAGGGCCCGGAAGTTTCCGCGCAGGCAGCCATTCTTATGGAAGCGGATACCGGAGCGATCCTTTATGCGAAGAACATCGACGAAAGACTCTACCCCGCAAGTACGACCAAGATCTTAACCTGTACGCTCGCATATGAAAACAGCGACTTGACCGATATCGTCAAATTCTCAAGCGAAGCGGTAAAATCAGTTCCCTGGGACGGCTCCAAGATCGGAATCGATCCCGGCGAAGCGATCACGATGCAGCAGGCTTATGAAGCAATCCTTATCGGAAGTGCAAATGAAGTTGCAAACGGAGTTGCGGAACATGTGGGCGGTTCCATGGAAGGCTTTGTCGACATGATGAACCGGAGAGTCGCAGATCTGGGCCTTCAGAACACACACTTCGTAAATGCGAACGGTCTTTACGACGATAACCATTACACTTCGGCTTACGATCTGGCAATTCTGGCACGTGACTTCTTCAGTTACGACATGCTCGCTAAGATCTCCAGAACACCGAAGGTTGAATTTACGGCAACACCCACTCAGAAAGATGATATTACGATAAGCTCCAAGAACCTTCTTTTGGACGGAAGAAAATATCATTACGATTACATCGTTGGTTCTAAAACCGGATATACCGACAAGGCCCGCCAGACTCTGGTCTCATGTGCCAAGAAAGACGGAATGGAACTCATCTGCGTGGTTTTAATGGAAGAATCACCCACTCAGTTCACCGATACGATCGCGCTTTTTGAATACGGATTCAACAATTTCACTATCGAATCCATCAAAGGCAAGGAATTCAGTTTCGATTCGGATAAGAGCGGATTCTTTAAGACCGGAACGGATATATTCGGAGATTCCGTGGATATCCTTAAACTTAACGATAATGCCAACATCGTTTTGCCCAACAACGCAACTTTCGATGACCTGACCATGAGTGTCGTTTATGACACGGCAAACGAAAATGCCGTTGCGAAAGCAGTATATTCCTACAATTCAAACGTTGTCGGATACGCGGACATCATGCTTAATGCCCAGAAGACAACCCTCTTCGAACAGGGCGGAACTCTTGAAGCAGCCAGCGAAGATGTTCCTTACATAAGCAACAAAGACGGCAAATCCGTTTTCGTAAATATAAAAATAATCCTTATTTCCCTTGTTGCACTCGTAGTACTCGTAACCGCAGTACTTCTTATTTACAGGAAGCTCGTAATGGCCAAGAGGGAGATAAAAAAGAAGGTAGTAAAAAAGAACCGCGAAAAAGAACGGTTCTACAGATCTTCAAATCATCATAATTTCAAATTATAAAAAATAACGGGCAGTTTAATAACTGCCCGATTTTATTTCTTATTTCCGTATACGGATACTTTTACGTTA
>CACZOG010000202.1 GCA_902782715.1 uncultured Lachnospiraceae bacterium
ACTTGATAATGAGGAATCCGAAAGAGTTGCAGCCATCTTCCATAACATGGGTGTCGCAAAAGCCAGAATGTTCCTTTTTGAACAGGCAGCCGAAGAATTCCTTCGCGCATACGACTGCGATGAGAATCCCGAACATTATTATGCTTATATCGCAACCCTTCGTTTCACTCTTACGGACAGGGAATATGTTAAGAGGATTGGCGACGATGCCAAGATGAGTGAAGTTACATTAAAGCTTGAGGCTGATATCGAGAAGGCTAAGAAGGATTTTACCGAGAGTCCCGAGTATCTTGATTTCTGCCGTAAGAAAGAAGAGAGCAGCGAAGCCGGAAGATACGCATTCTGCAATTTCCTTGACATGAAGATCAACGAGAAGAAAGAGGAATACAATAAGTACGTTTATTAATTAAGGGCTATTATGGGATTTCTTAAAAACATATTTAAGAAAAAAGAGAATATAGAAGAACAGTCCCCGTTAGATTTTTTCAACAGTCAGATCAAAAGCGACGAAGAACGAAGGAAATTCGTTACCGCCGCTTTTATGCAGATGAAAGAGATCTCATCCGATATTGATTCTCTGCGTGCGGAATACAATTCCATCACGAGTTTCTTAAATGACTGTGACGAGATCGAAAGAATTCCCGAAGATATAAAAATGCCCATTGAAGATGCGGCTAACGATATCATTACCGTTAAGGCCAACAGAGAAAAATACTATCTTGAAAAGCCTTTAATGGATGAAGCTCTGTACGATAAAATGGACAAGATCGCCGACGATATGCCCGAAGCATACGATAAATTAAAGGATGCCGAGGAATTCCAGGGAAAGATCAAATCGGATCTAAGAAGAGTAGAAGGCGAGAAACAGGCTTATTATTACAGAAGGCATGAACTTAATTCGATGATAAAGAACATAATCGGTGTTCTTATCGTTGCTTCCGTATCTTTTGTGGTATGCATGATACTTCTTTTGGTTCTTGCCGTTACGTTCTCTATGGATGTTAAGATCGGTTTTCTTTTAACCGTAACTATCATCATCGCCGTTTATTCGTTTCTTTTCGTCAAAGGACGTGATCTCAGGAAGGAATCGGATAAACTCGACAGAACCATCATTAAGATCATTCAGCTTCAGAATTCCGTAAAGATACGTCTCGTAAACAATACCAATCTTTTAGATTATCTTTATATGAAATACGAGATCGATTCTTCCAAGGAACTCAAAGAAGATTATGATCTTTATTTAAGCGAAAGACACAGAAGGGAGCAGTACGAAAGAACGGAAGTCGAACTGCCTGCAGCGAAAAGAAGACTTCACTCCCTTCTTAAGAATCTTCAGATAAACGATCCGATATCATGGGTGCATATGCCCGAAGCCATTGTCGATAAGAAGGAAATGGTTGAAGTAAGACATGAGATGATCGGCCGCAGACAGAAGATCCGCGAACAGATAGAAGAGAATACAAAGAATGCCGAGGCAGTAAGGGATGAGATCAAGGAAATGATAAGAAGATATCCCAAATATTCCGATGAACTGCTTGGCATGATGAAGGATTTCGAGAGTGAATGATCTTTTCAATCTCAAAAAATACTTGCATAAATAAAAGACGTTTAATAAAATCTTTTATGTGAAAAAATCGATTATTTAAAAGGAATGGTGTACAAATGGATACAGACAGATACGTTTCTCCGCTTTCCGAAAGATATGCTTCGAAGGAAATGCAGTATATTTTCTCACCGGACATGAAATTCTCCACATGGAGAAGACTCTGGATCGCTTTAGCCGAAACTGAAATGGAACTCGGCTTATCTCAGATCACTCCCGAGATGATAGCAGAGATGAAAGAGCACATCACGGATATCAATTATGATGTTGCCAAAGAAAGAGAAAAACTCGTAAGACATGATGTTATGAGTCATGTATATGCATACGGTGTTCAGTGCCCCACTGCAAAGGGTATCATTCACCTTGGCGCAACAAGCTGCTACGTCGGCGATAATACAGATATTATCGTAATGAATGAAGCACTTAAGCTTGTAAGAAAGAAACTTCTTAACGTTATAGACAATCTTTCCAAATTCGCAGAGGAGTATAAGGATCTGCCAACACTCGCATTTACTCATTTCCAGCCCGCACAGCCCACGACATTGGGTAAGAGAGCAACATTATGGATCAATGAGTTCATGATGGATCTTGAAGACCTTGACTACGTTCAGAGTACGCTTAAGCTTCTCGGATCAAAGGGTACAACGGGTACACAGGCAAGTTTCCTTGAGCTTTTTAACAACGATCAGGAAACAATAGATAAGATCGATCCCATGATCGCAAAGAAGATGGGCTTTGAGAACTGCTATCCCGTATCAGGACAGACATATTCAAGAAAAGTTGATTCGAGAGTTCTTAATATTCTCGGCGGTATCGCTCAGTCGGCAACGAAGATGAGTAACGATATCCGTCTTCTTCAGCATTTAAAAGAAGTAGAAGAGCCTTTTGAGAAGAATCAGATCGGTTCTTCCGCTATGGCATATAAGAGAAATCCCATGAGAAGCGAGAGAATCGCATCTCTTTCAAGATACGTTATCGCAGATACTCTTAACCCTGCGATCACTGCTGCAACTCAGTGGTTTGAGAGAACGCTTGACGATTCCGCAAACAAGAGACTTTCGATCCCCGAAGGTTTCCTTGCAATCGACGGTATTCTCGATCTTTGCATGAATGTTACAAACGGACTTAAGGTATATCCTAAGGTTATCGAAAAACACTTAATGGCTGAACTTCCTTTCATGGCTACCGAAAACATCATGATGGATGCCGTTAAGGCAGGCGGAGACCGCCAGGAACTTCATGAGAAGATCCGTGTTGCTTCGATGGAAGCAGGAAGGATCATCAAGGAAGAAGGCGGAAACAACGAACTTCCTTCGCTCATTGCAAAAGATCCTGCTTTCGGCGTGGACGAAGAACATATCAAGGCTATTCTTAAACCCGAACTCTATACGGGAAGAGCATCAATTCAGGTTGACAATTACTTAAAGAATTTCGTAAGACCGGTGCTTGATGCCAACAAAGAATACCTTGGCGAAACATCTGAGATCAACGTTTAGTTAAAGATAATAAGGATGATTAAATATAAATTAGACTTTGGAGGTCACATTAATGAAGTATTTTGGTACAGACGGATTCAGAGGAAGAGTAAATGAAACTCTTACAGTTGATCATGCGATTAAGATTGGTAAGTTCTTGGGATATTATTTCTCGAATACTTTAGGAAATGTAAGATGCGTAATCGGTAAAGATACGAGAAAATCCGGTTATATGTATGAGTACGGTCTTGTTGCGGGACTTACAGCAACAGGCGTTGATGTATCACTTTTACATGTTACGACAACTCCTTCGATTTCATACATCACAAGAACAGAGAAGTTTGATTTCGGTATTATGATTACCGCAAGCCACAACCCTTATTATGATAACGGTATCAAGGTTATCGACAGAGACGGTTTCAAGATGAGCGATAAGATCCTTGAACTTGTTGAAGAGTATATTGACGGC
>CACZOG010000203.1 GCA_902782715.1 uncultured Lachnospiraceae bacterium
GATGTTGCAAGACAGGCATATCTGTGCCATCAGTCCCAGCAGTGGTGTGATTTCACGGTAGATGATTACGGCCCTTACAACTGCGCCGCATTCGGACTTTATTCGAGTACGGTCGGTGATGACGTTGCAAAGAACGACTACATGGAGAATCTGGTTTCTTACGATGAACAGGCTGAGATCAAACGCCAGGAAGAAGAAGCCGCACGTCTTGAGGAAGAAAGGATAAAAGCCGAACAGGAAGAAAAAGAACGTCTCGAAAAAGAGGCGGCAGAAGATGCTTCAAAAAAAGATGAGGAAGCAGAACCTGAAACGGTAAAAGATAAAAAGGATAAAGAAGACGGCCTTTCGGGAACAGAGATCTTCATGATCGCCGCAATAGTTGTCGCAGTATTAATGACAGGCGGATTTGCGGCATATCTTATCGTTTCCTCGAATAATAAAAAGAAGAGAAGAAAGCGTCATAAAAGACGCAGATAAAATCTAAGTTCTGTGTCTGACGAATAGAAATAAACAATTACGGGAGCCCTGTATGACAGTTACTGAAAGAAACAATAAATCAATATCAATATTTATCGGAATCGCATTGATCGTACTGACGGCGGTTGTTTTAATTAATCCGTTTACCGTTAATGCACAAGGAACTCCGACGGAGATCTATACGGCAGAAGACATGCTTCTTATCGCTTCGAATCCCGACGGTGATTTTATCCTTATGGATGATATAGATATGAAAGATGCTGCATGGACTCCGGTTGATTTCACGGGTACTTTTGACGGAAACAACCATGCGATCTTAAATCTTACGATCACCGGGACATCAGAGGCGACACGCGTTACATATGACGGAAACTATAAAACATACGATACATATTCGGCAGGCCTCTTCGGCGTGCTTGAAGATGCGGAAGTTAAGAATCTCACACTTCGCGGACTTAATGTAAGTGTTGAGAAAAACGAGCCCTGCTTTGCTGCTTCGATCGCGGGGTTCAGTGAGAGAAGCAGGATCGACAACTGTGATATCGAAGGCACGATCCGTCTTGATGCGAATTCGAAAATGTTCGGTGTAGCAGGTATTGTCGGATATGGCGGAGATGCATCGATCACGAACACAAAAGCAGACGTAACGCTTATATGTATCGACCATGACAAGGAAAACAGGGACGAGCAGTTTATGGGCGGCGGTTATGCCGCAGGATATCTTGACGTTGATAAATGCAGCATAAAGATAGACGGTTACGATTCGGATCACGGATACGTTCATGACGGAGGTCTTGTCGGAATGTACATTCTTTACCCTCTCGGAAACAACTATGCGGGTTATATCAACAATACGAGAGTTGAAGGAATGATTACGTTCTTTGAGGATAATACCGACAGAAGAGCTTACTGCAAGGATTTTATCGGCGAAGTAATGAACTGGACATATGAGTATGTCGGAAATTCGTCTGATTTTACCAGAAACGAGATAAAAGATTATTCCAAAGATCTGCTTCCTCATTACTGTGAAGGAAACAGTTTTTCCGAGGAAGTTCACGAAGGAAACTGCGATGAATTCGGATACACTCTTTACACTTGTAACGAGTGCGGTTATTCGTATAAAGGAAATTATACTTTTAAGAACCATACAGTTGATACGTGGAACACGGTTCTTGAGCCTACTTACGAAGAAGAAGGCAGGGAAGAGGGCATTTGTTCCGCTTGTCAGACGAAAGTGTACAGAAACGTTCCCGTTAAAGAAGAGGAGATCGTCGAGGAACCCGAGATCGAGGTAAAGGAGACCGTTGTGGAAGCACCCCTTCCCACGGAAGAAAAGAAAGAGACACAGGATATCCCACTTACCATATTCATGATCGCCGCAATGGTTATCGGACTGGGTCTTATCGTGGGTATTGCGGTGGTTCTTTTACGGGGAAAAAGAAGATAATCTCAAAGGCTTTCGAAAACGCTCTTTCTATTTACACGAAACGCCGTTTTGTGCTATAATATAAGCCTATTGCGGGCAGATAAGAAATAAAAAAATTCCCGAGAGGAAATATAAAAATGTTAAATTCAAAAGTTATTCTTTTAACAGGCGGAACAGGGTCTTTCGGTAAGGCATTCACAAGATACGTCCTTAACAATTATGACCCCAAGAAGATCATCATTTATTCGCGTGACGAGTTCAAACAGTTCATCATGCAGAATGATTTCAAAAAGGAATTTCCCGACAAATTCTCCAAACTCAGATTTTTCATAGGAGACGTCAGAGACAAAGACAGACTTAAACGCGCTATGGAGGGCGTTGATTTTGTTGTTCACGCGGCTGCTTTAAAGCAGGTTCCCGCTTGCGAATACAACCCTCAGGAAGCGATCAAGACAAATATCCACGGCGCACAGAATGTGATCGATGCGGCGCTTGATTCGGGTGTTAAGAAAGTAGTTGCTTTATCAACCGACAAGGCAGTTAATCCCGTTAACCTTTACGGCGGAACAAAACTTGTATCCGATAAACTTTTCATCGCTGCAAACGCATATGTAGGCGATAAAGATACATGCTTTTCGATCGTAAGATACGGAAACGTTGCAGGAAGCCGAGGAAGCGTAATTCCTTTCTTTGCAGACTTAATTGAAAAGGGTGAGAAAGAACTTCCCATCACAGATTTCAGAATGACAAGATTCTGGATATCTCTTGATGAGGGCGTTCAGCTTGTTATCAAAGCTCTGGAAGAGTCAAAGGGCGGCGAGACATTCATATCGAAGATCCCTTCTTTTAAGATCACGGATCTTGCGGAGGCTATGCTTCCCGGATGTTCGAAGAAAGAAGTCGGAATCAGAGAGGGCGAGAAACTTCACGAGATAATGATCACAACGGAAGATTCATTTACGACATACGAATTCGACAAGCATTATATCGTATATCCTCAGATGATCTTTGCAAACAGAATGAAACCCGATGAATCGGGAAAGAAAGTGGAAGAAGGCTTCAGTTATTCTTCGGGCAATAACACATGGTGGTTAACGGTTGAAGAAATACGTGAAAGACTTGCAAAAATGAGCTAGAAAAAGCCATTGTTAAATTTGTGTTAAATCGACTTGTCCTGCTTGAAAAAAGCACGGAAAAGTGTAGAATAAATTAGTCAAAATTATTTAAGGAGGATACAATTATGAAGTTAGTTCCATTAGGCGACAGAGTTGTATTGAAGCAGTTAATAGCAGAGGAAACCACTAAGTCGGGTATCGTACTTCCCGGTCAGAGCAAAGAGAAGCCTCAGCAGGCTGAAGTTATAGCAGTAGGCCCCGGAATCCTTGCAGACGGTAAAGAAGTTAAGATGGAAGTTAAGGTAGGCGATCAGGTTATCTACTCCAAGTACTCAGGAACCGAAGTTAAGCTTGACGACGAAGAAGTTATCATTGTTAAGCAGTCAGATATTTTAGCAATTGTAGAATAATTGTTATCAGGAGGAAATTTTAAAATGGCTAAAGAGATCAAATATGGCGCAGATGCGCGTGCAAGTCTTGAGGCCGGCGTAAACCAGCTGGCTGATACTGTCAGAGTAACACTCGGACCTAAAGGAAGAAACGTAGTTCTTGATAAATCCTACGGTGCTCCTCTTATTACAAACGACGGTGTAACAATCGCCAAAGAAATCGAACTTGAAGATGCATTCGAAAACATGGGTGCACAGCTTGTAAAAGAAGTTGCAACAAAGACAAACGATGTTGCAGGTGACGGTACAACTACCGCAACCGTTCTTGCTCAGGCAATGATCAACGCAGGTATGAAGAACCTTGCTGCAGGCGCTAACCCCATCATCTTAAGAAAAGGTATGAAGAAAGCTACCGAATGTGCGGTTGAGGCAATTCAGAGCATGTCTTCAAAAGTTAACGGCAAAGCACAGATCGCAAGAGTTGCAGCTATTTCGGCAGGCGACGACAAGGTTGGCGAGATGGTAGCCGATGCCATGGAGAAAGTATCGGGCGACGGCGTTATTACAATCGAAGAATCCAAGACAATGCAGACAGAACTCGACCTCGTTGAAGGTATGCAGTTTGACAAGGGTTATCTTTCAGCTTACATGTGTACAGATATGGAAAAGATGGAAGCTGTTCTTGAGAATCCTTACATCCTTATTACA
>CACZOG010000204.1 GCA_902782715.1 uncultured Lachnospiraceae bacterium
CAAATTGCACTCATGATAAGTGCCTCCTCTTCTGACTCCAACAAGCCAAGTGCTTTAACGCAGCATAACGGGAATTGTCTACTTTTTGCATTTCGGAATTCCAACTCGGAAGGGATAGCTGAAAGAATTGAATTATCGTCTCACACCAAATCGACGACTCTCTGAAAATTCGACATCTGACGCAGTCTTCGTCACAGTTTTTGTATATCTTATTTAACTTTTTTAAAATTAGCACTAAAAAAATTAATTGTCAACAAAAATTTTCAAATAATTTTTAGAGTTCATCCTTCTTCGGTGAAACGAAGATAAGTCTGTAAAGAAGAACAGCATTTAATCTCACAAAGCTTCCGACATTAAATATGGGATTTACCGGACGCATGTAGTTTTCGTTTTCGATGCTCTCTCTTTCAAATTCGCGTTCCTCATATTTGTAATAAGATAAAAGATCATCCAGATCTTCAATTGAATATCTGTAATAAGGTCTGTTCATCTTTATAACGGAGCACATCTCTAAAACTCTGGCACAGAATGACATGCAGTTATATGTCTTATAGATCCTGAAGCCTCCGATAAAGCCCATGGTAAGCGCCGAGTAAAGATTGAACACATAGTTTTTCTTATCGTCATGAACATCTTTGATAAACTTCTTTATTCTTCTCTTCTCCTCGCTTGTTACGGGAATCTTAAATACTTTAAGTCTTACGCTTTCATGTTTTCCGTATGCATAGCAGTCAAGAGTTTCCTTCATAAAGCCCGAACAGAAAGGAGCATAATGAAGAAATCTCGAGAACGAATAAAACTTACTAAGATCGGAATCAAGAGAAACGGTTATATGAGTATAGGGATAACCGTCTATAAATCTCGATAACTTTCCGAGAAGCGTATGTGATTTTTCCAAAACGATGTAAATATATTCCATATGTACCCCTGTAATTTAAAAATATATACTATTCTGCCTTATCTTCGTTATCCTGTTTCCTGATTCGTAAGAAAACAGTTACCTGCAGACGTATCATCTCTATGTACATCGGTATTCCGCCGATGACTGCAACGATATCTCCGAATCTTATATCTACACCTTTAAAGTTAAACAAAGGTCTGCAGCCCGTGATCATGCTTCCTATGAGAAGTGCCAGGAAGAAAAGATGTGTTTCACTCGGTCCCAGTGTCGGGAAACTGAATTTGTTAAGATAATGGATCTCGTTCATCGAAGTAAAAATAATAAGAGCATAAACCGGAACGAGGAATATAACGATCTTTATATTTATTGCCTCACAGAAAGCAAGTCCGATCAAAAGATAAGTAAGATGTAAGATATCCGTAAGCAGGTCGTAATATGCACCCGATTTGGACATCATATTCTTCTTTCTGGCGATATGTCCGTCAAGATTGTCGCATACCAGATGTGCGCAGACTCCGAAACATGAACCTATTAAGAACAGCGGATGGATCTTCGCAAGGAATGCACATACTATACCGATCGCGCCGCCTATCGCTCCGAAAGATGTCATCATGTTGGGAGTTACAAAAGAAGGAATGATCTTTCCTATCGTATTAATGGTGATCTTATCCAAAAGTCTCTCAAGCGGATTCGGAATGACTTTCTCTACGCCCTTTTTTTCTTCATTCTCTGAACTCATTATCTACTCTCCAATACTGATAAAATTAACCCTGTCTTTTACCGAACAGGCCCTGAATAAATGTTTTGATATATGATTTGTAATCTATGAAATCATAGACTTTTTCTCTGTAAGCTTTAATGAAAAGTCTTATAAGCAGTGTATAATAATGTCTGTAGTACGATTTAACGGACAGTTTGTCGGGAATGCATACCAGATGGATATAGTCGTAATGACCCATATTGTCGGTTATGATCCTGTCCTTATAATCATCGTAAGATTCCAGTCCCGGCTCGGGAGTAAAGATCGATACGGCCACATGTTTGATCTTATGAACCTTTATGTATTTGTAAAGGTTTCTGAAGTCTCTTCCCTTAAAATCAAGGTCAAGGATAAACATGGCCATTATATGAACGCCGTATTTATGGCATAATTCGATCGCCTTTTCATTGTTCGTAAGATTATTCTTCTTATTATAGCGGCCCATGTCATTTTCCCTGATCGTCTCGAGACCTACAAGGAAATAATAGAAGCCTATTTCGGCAAGTTCTTTTACGATAAGTTCATGTGCTGCTATAAAATCACTGCGTCCGTAGCACACAAATCTTTTCTTAAGACCTTTTTCTTTTACAAGTTCTATGAACCTGAAAAGTCTGTCCTCATCAAAAAGAAAATCATCATCTACAATGTAAATGTTTTCGCAGTCAATGCCTGCGATCTCATCCACGACATCATCAATGTCGCGTCTTGAATACTTCGACATGTTCATCCTGTTTCTTAAACAGAAGGCACATTTGTAAGGACAGGAATAAGCAGTTCTGACCCAGGCCGCATGTTTCAGATCAAGATAATTGTAATTGTCGGGGTGATCATAAAAATATGTTCTGTCAGGTCTCGGAAGTCTGTTTATGTCGAAAGGCTCGGAGGGTTTTTCTATCCATCTGCCATCCTTTTTAAAACAGATATCCTTCATGCCGTTAAGATGATCATGATCATTATGATGACTGATAAGTTCGGGAACTTTAAATACATCAAAAGATTTAAGTATGTAATCGACATATGTCTTCATCATTCTCGAAGAACAAAGCTGTGCATGAAGTCCGCCGATGATAACGATTGTTTCCTCATTATGCTTCTTCGCATATTCGGCATATTCGAGGATGAATTCTTCCTGAAAATTTCTGCCTGTTATATATACGACATCAGGATTTATCTCATCTATTTTATCTGCCGCCTTTGTATCTTCTATCTTTCCGTCCCAGAAGAAGACCTCATGTTTTTCAGACTGTAAAACCGTTGAGAGATACTCAAGATCGAGACATTCGTTTTCGATTATTCCTTTGAAGTTATATTTATGTCTGGCTTCCTCCGGATGGATCAAAAGAATCTTCATCAGGCTTTACCGTTCTTAGCTTTCTCTTCGTCCATGAGCACCTTGAAAGCAACCTTTCCTACAAGTGTTTTGGGCAGTTCTTTTCTGAATTCGTATTCATAAGGCCATGAATATTTTGCCAGGTTTTTCTCGCACGCCTTTTTGATCTTTTCTCTTATTTCATCAGTCGGTTCATATCCTTCGCGAAGCACGATAAATGCCTTTGCAACCTGAACTTTTAAGGGATGATCAACACCGATAACGCATGATAAAAGAACTTCGGGAACCGAATCGATTATATTCTCCACATACTGAGGATAAATATTATATCCCGATGAGATGATCATTCTCTTGATACGCTGTTTGAAATATAAGAAACCGTCTTCATCCATGCAGCCGAGATCGCCGGTATGAAGCCATACTCTTCCGTCTTTATGAACTCTTAGAGTCTCTGCTGTCTCTTCAGGTTCGTTTAAATAACCCTTCATGACGGTAGGGCCGGATAAAACGATCTCTCCGTCTGTATTGTAATCAACTTCTTCGAGTGTATCGGGATTGATGATCTTATAATATGTGTCGGGGTAAGGAATTCCGATACTTCCGCCTTTATACTTCTGTGCGGGGATCATGCAGCTGCCCGTAACACATTCCGTAAGGCCGTATCCCTCTCTTACCGAAACGTCAGCGTGATGATCCTGTAAGAATTTATCTACTTTTTCCTTAAGGCTTTCCGATAACGAATCTCCGCCGCTGATCACGAGATGAAGGAAAGAAAGATCGACATTTTCCATTCTCTTGTTCTTAAGCATAACTTCAAAAAGCGAAGGAACGCCGGCTATGATATTGGGTTTATATTTTACAAGGAGTTTATCGAATTCCGACGCATTAAACTGAGGTAAGATGATCGCCATACCGCCGAAATACATAACGGTATGAATGCATATCCCGAGTCCGAAGCCGTGGAAAACAGGCATTATCGAAAGGACTCTGTCACCTTCGTGAAGCGTATGACAGATCTCATAACTCTGAATGGCCAGAGCATTGAAATTGTAATTCGTAAGTTCTATTCCTTTGGGAAAACCGCTGGTACCGCCGGAATAAAGAATAACAGCCGTGTCGTCTTTATCCGTATTGACGAAAGTTTCTTCAGCGTAACTCTTTCCGCCTTTAATGAAATCTCCCCATTTTATTGCAATATCACATTTTTCAAGATGGAGCTTTCTTCCCTTTTTAACGTAATATCCCATACTTAATGCCATGGGCATGGAATCGGCGGGACTTACCTGAATAATCTTTTCAAGCTTAGTCTCGGGAAGGATATGATTGATCTTATTTAAAGCAAGGTCGATCGTAACGATAACTTTGCTTTCCGTCAGGTTTACATAATATTTTATTTCGTTTTCGGCCGACAGCGGATGGATCATATTTGCTATCGCACCGATCTTGTTTACCGCATAAAAAGATATAAGAGCTTCGGGCGTATTGGGCATACAGATGCTTACCGTATCCTTTTCTTTAACGCCGATGGTTTTAAAAGCTTTTGCAGCCTCCTCGATCTGTTCAATAAATTCAGAGTATGAAGCGCATTTCCCGAAATAATTGTACGCTGTCAGACCCTTCCTTTTATCAGCGGATTCTTCCAAAAGCTTATACAAAGAAAAATCCGGATAATCCAGATGTTCTTTTACTCCTTCGTATGATGAATACCACGGAGTTCTGATTTGTTCCATTTATTTTTCCCCTTTATGTCAAGCCTCTTTAGGCCTGTTTTTAAGTATTAATTCTTTGATCGTCTCGAATAAGAGCGCATTTGCTTCTTCAACGCTCATTCCGCTTACATCCAGTGCTTCACCGTAACAGATGGTCAGATTCCTGCTTCTGAATTTATAATCTCCCGTCACGGAATAAGGGATGATCTTACAACCTGTTCTCTGTGCCATAACCACGGCACCCGGTTTAAAAGGCAGAAGGATCTCTTTGGTAAAATTCCTCTGTGCTTCGGGTGATACGTTTATTGCATAACCTTCTTTTAAATAATCGATCGCAGCATATAATGCCCCTTTGTTCTTAGGTGCATTCAGATCAACAGGGATCGAACCTACCGCACGAAAAAACCAGCCAAAAGCCGAATCATGCAATTCCTTTTTGGCCAGCGTATGAATAACTCTTTTGGTGGAAGAATCCACGAAAATGGGATCGAGCGCATGCTTGTGATTGCCTGCGATAACAACCGCCCCGTCTTTGGGAATAGCTTCTTTGTTGATATATTTGGGATTAAACAAGCACTTAAAAATCAAAGTGAATCCGGGTTGTAAGAATTTATATACAAAAGCACTGCTCATATACTAAAACCGATTCATGTCGGGATTGTCCCTTTTTTCTTCCTGTATCTTTTTAAGTTCAGACAATTCTTCCGTTATCTCTTTAATTCGTTTTTCAATCTCGTCTCTTTTTTTGAAAAGATCGTTCCTGTCTTTCTTGGTATTTGTAAGACCGAGTTTGTCGGCAACAAGACATGCAATGGGCGACTTGGAAAGATAAGGATATTTGAAAATAAAATTAACAAGATTGGCAATGGCAACCATACCCGCTATCATCATAAAAAGCGTGATAAAGAATCTGATTATCAAAAGCATATACGGTTCAAATTCAAATGTTGATGCAACGCCGAGTGCTATTATAGTTCCGACGATCAGTACGAAAAGGAAAATGAACCAGTAAATGCTTTCCCTGCATTTCGCCTCGTAGGCGATCATCTGTTCTATATCAAGTTCTATATCTTTTTTCTTGTTGTTTATTCTGTTCTGTTCTGCTCTTAATTTATTGAATCTTATCCAGTCATTATCGATTTCGATATAAGAATTGTATGCATCAAAATTAAAATCCGCTCTTCTTTTGCCGGATGCAACTTCTTCTTCGAATTTCTTATCGTTTTCTTCTTTTATTTTAAAATATGCAGCAAGTTTCTCTTCGAGTTCGTCTTCGTTTTTCCTTATCTGTCTCTTATTCTGAGACATTACGGTCTGATTGACTTTCTCTTCCATGGGAATGTTGACAACATTGATCTTGTCTGCAATATTTTCCCACATCATTGATTTGGAAACCGCCGCAAGATATCTGAATGTAAAAACTGTTGCATAAATAAGAAAAATGAGCGTAAAGAAACCAAGCCCTCCCGAGCCTAAATATAAAGCCAGAGAAAGGGATGATACACCCAGACTGAAAAAAGCTATGGATGAAAGAACAAGAAAAGCACTTGTGACCATGACCGTAATGAATTTGGTGGTCTGCTGTCTTCTGACCTCGCTGAATCCTTTGATCGCACTTTCGGAAAGCATGATCTCGTTTTCCATTATGTAGTTTTCGTTAACGATGTTGGATATTCTGCTTAAGAGAACATCTTCTTCTTCGGTAGCTACTCTCATTTACCCATTCCTGCAAGACTCTTTATCGCTTCCACATCCTCTTCGGTAAGTTTAAGATTCGACTGGAACATTTCTCCGTTAGGAAGCGTAACCTTGATATCTATGATACTGCCTGTATCGACTCCGCGGCCTTTAAGCACTCCGAGAAAAGAAACAAACTTGGGATGTCTTCCCGAAAATTCTTCCCATTTTTTCTTAAAAGTAAGCAGTGCTGCGGGATTAACCATTTATCTTTCCTCCAGAAACTTTCTGATCTTGGTTTTGGCTCTTTGAAAAGCATTGTCGGTGGTCTTCTCGTTCTTTCCGAG
>CACZOG010000205.1 GCA_902782715.1 uncultured Lachnospiraceae bacterium
GAACTTTTTTTAAAAGTATTTGCTAAATGGAATAAATGAAAATATAATGTAGTCGTATGTATTTCGATAAAGTCACAGGAGGACTAATAAAATGAGCATTAGAATAGGTATTATCGGTTACGGTAATCTCGGACGCGGAGTAGAATGTGCCATCAAGCAGAATGATGATCTGGAACTTGCTGCGGTATTTACAAGAAGAGACCCTGCAAGCGTTAAGATCCTTACAGATACGGCAAAGGTTGTTAATGTATCTGAGATAGCAGACTGGAAGGACAAGATCGATGTTGCGATCATCTGCGGCGGTTCGGCTACAGATCTTCCCACACAGACACCCGAGTATTCTAAGTATTTTAACTGTATAGATTCGTTTGATACACATGCAAGAATTCCCGAGCATTTCGAGAATGTTAACAAGGTATGTCTTGAGAACAACAAGGTATCCGTTATTTCGATCGGATGGGATCCCGGTCTTTTCTCACTCAACAGACTTCTCGGCAACGCCGTTCTTCCCGACGGTAAGGATTACACATTCTGGGGCAAGGGCGTAAGTCAGGGACATTCCGATGCTGTAAGAAGAATCAAAGGCGTAAAGAACGCTAAACAGTATACGATCCCCGTTGAATCAGCTCTTGAGAAAGTTAGAAACGGTGAGAATCCCGAACTTACAACAAGAGAGAAACACACAAGAGAATGCTTCGTTGTACTTGAAGAAGGTGCTGATGCAAAAGAAGTTGAGAGACAGATCGTAACAATGCCCAACTACTTTGCTGATTATGATACAACCGTTCACTTCATCGACGAAGAAGAATTCAATAAGAATCATTCAGGCATTCCTCACGGAGGATTTGTTTTAAGATCAGGTAAGACAGGATGGAACGGCGAGACAAATCATATGATCGAGTTCTCATTAAAGCTTGAATCCAATCCCGAATTTACCGCAAGCGTTCTTGTTGCTTATGCAAGAGCAGCTTACAGACTGGCTGAGAAGAAGGATTTCGGATGCAAGACGATCTTCGATATTCCTCTTGCAATGCTCTCGGCAAAGGACGGAGCCGAATTAAGAGCTACACTCTTATAATTGCTTAGATAAAAGGACAAGATTATGCATAATGATTTAATAACCATAGGAAAATTCACGCTTCACGGATATTCCGTAATGATCGCCATCGGCTTTCTTGTAGGAATGGGATTATGCTTGTGGAGAGCGAAAAAAGAAAATAAAAATTCGGATATAATCACGGATTACGCAATGATAGCCGTTATCTGCGGATTCTTAGGCGGAAAGATATTATATCTGATAGTAAACTTTAAAGTTTTGCTTGCAAATCCTAAGAGTATGCTCGGAATCCCTCAGGTATTTTCGGGATTCGTTGTTTACGGCGGAATAATCGGCGGAGCAGTTGCTTTGATAATCTATTCGAAGATAAAAAAAGTGGATTTCCTTGAATATATGGATTTTATGCTTCCTTATATTGCGCTCGTACAGGGATTCGGAAGGATCGGATGTTTCCTTGCGGGATGCTGCTACGGTGCTCCCACGGATTCATTTCTCGGAGTTGTTTTCCCTCAGGGTTCAATAGCACCTGCCGGGATCAAGCTTTGGCCTACACAGTTATTCTCGTCGGGCGGAGATTTTATCATAGCTGCGATATTGATCGTATTCTCATACAAAAACAAGAAAAAAGGAAACGTTACGGCGCTTTACTTGATTCTTTACAGCATAGGCAGATTTGCGGTTGAGTTTTTCAGAGGGGATGAAGGAAGAGGATTGCTTGGTGGAGTTATTTCGACTTCACAGTTCATCTCGCTCCTTATCCTGCCCGCAGCGATCGCATTTGCGATCATAATCAACAAAGACGTTTTATTTAAATCTAAAGAATCCAAAGAAAACAAAGAACAGTAAGTTTCAGGTTTGTTATGGCTCAGATAAAAGGAACCGGCGTTTCGGTCGGATACGAAAAGAAAATAGTTGCCGATAATATCAACTTTGAGATAAACGAAGGTGATTATCTCTATATTGTCGGTGAAAACGGTTCGGGTAAATCCACGCTTATGAAGTGTATTCTCGGACTCGAAAAGGTGGTTGCCGGAAATATCGTTTACGGCGACAACCTTAAGCAGAAAGAAATAGGATATCTTCCACAGCAGACCTTTATTCAGAGAGACTTTCCCGCTACGGTACAGGAAATTGTACTTTCGGGATGTCTTAATCAACTGGGCTTTCGCCCTTTCTTCGGCAAAAAGGAAAAGCAAAGAGCCGAAGAAGCAATGAAAAAATTAGAAATCACCGATCTCGCGAAGCGTTCGTATCCGGAACTTTCCGGAGGACAGCAGCAGAGAGTTCTGCTTGCAAGGGCGCTTTGCGCGACGGGCAAAGTACTTCTTCTTGATGAGCCTGTTGCGGGACTCGATCCTTATGCACAGGAACAGCTCTATACTCTTATTTATAAGATCAATAAAGAAGAAAAGATCACTATCATCATGGTTTCCCATGATCTGGAAGCGGCAAAAAAATATGCAACGCATATTCTTCATATAGGTAAAGAAAAGAGTGTTTTCTGTACCAAGCATGAATTCCTTAAGGAGAACGGCGGATGTCTGTTTTAACTTTATTAACGGAATATTTGTCACGTCCCATGGTAAGGAATGCATTGATCGTCGGAACACTGATCGCACTCTGTGCTTCGCTTTTAGGTACGACGATCGTTCTTAAAAGACTTTCTTTTATAGGCGACGGCCTTTCGCATGTCGCATTCGGTGCTCTTTGCATCGCAATGGTATTTTCCTTAACGGACAAAATGATCGTAGTGCTGCCGATCACGGTTTTGGTGGCTGTTATTTTAATGGGAACAAATGACAATAAGAAGATAAAAGGTGACGCGGCCGTGGCCATGCTTTCCGTGGGAGCGCTTGCTTTCGGTTATCTTCTTTTAAACAAATTCCCCGGAAGAGGAAACAACAATATATCGGGAGACGTATGCTCGACTCTTTTCGGTTCGATGTCGATAATGACTCTGTCGAATACCGATGTGATCCTGTGCATTGCGCTTTCCGTTATAGTTGTTATTTTCTTCATTGTATTTTATAACCGTATTTTTTCTGTTACATTTGATGAAAACTTTGCAGCAGCGACCGGAATCAGAAATACTCTTTATAAACTGCTTCTTTCCGTTATCATTGCCGTTGTTATAGTTTTAAGCATGCAGCTGGTAGGTTCTCTTCTTATCTCTGCATTGATAGTATTCCCCGTCCTTTCTTCACAAAGGATCTTCAGAAGCTTTTTATCGGTGGTCATTTCCTCTGCGGCACTCGGAGTTTCATGCGCCGTTATAGGAATCCTTGCCTCCATTATTTTCTCAACGCCCATCGGAGCAACGGTTGTATGCGTTAATATTCTGGTATTCGCAATATGCTTCGTGTTCGGCAAACTGTTCTTCAGAAAATAAAAAAATTCCTCTTGCACGCGTTTATTCTTAGTGTTATACTCTCAAACGGTGTTTTTTTAGGAGGATTTATTAATGATTACGAGAAGAGATGATATTCGTAATGTAGCAATCATAGCCCATGTCGATCACGGCAAAACCACTCTGGTTGATGGTCTTTTAAAGCAGAGCGGAGTATTCAGAGACAATCAGGAAGTTGCCGAGAGAGTCATGGATTCCAATGATATAGAAAGAGAAAGAGGAATTACGATCCTTTCCAAAAATACGGCCGTAAATTACAAAGGAGTTAAGATCAATATCATCGATACTCCGGGCCATGCGGATTTCGGCGGAGAGGTTGAACGTGTCCTTAAGATGGTTAACGGCGTTATCCTTTTGGTTGACGCTTTTGAAGGACCCATGCCCCAGACAAGATTCGTATTAAAGAAAGCTCTGGAACTTAAGCTTCCCGTAATCGTTTGTATCAATAAGATCGACAGACCTGAAGCAAGAAGCGAAGAGGTTGTTGATGAAGTACTTGAACTTTTCCTTGATCTTGATGCTGACGATGCTCAGCTTGACTGTCCTTTCATTTTTGCATCCGCAAAAGCAGGTACCGCAGTGAAGAATCTCGGAGACGAAGCAGTTGACATGTCTCCTCTTTTCGAGACGATTATAGATTATATTCCCGCACCCGAGGGTGACCCGGATCTGGGGACGCAGATTCTTATCAGTACAATTGACTATAATGAATATGTAGGAAGAATTGGTGTAGGAAAAGTTGACAGAGGATCGATTAAGACAAATGACGATGTAGTAATCGTAAATGCTCACGATCCCGAGAAGTCACGCAAAGTTAAAGTTTCCAAATTATATGAGTTTGACGGACTTGAGAGAGTGGAAGTCAAAGAAGCCGGTATCGGTTCGATTGTTGCGATCTCCGGAATTTCGGATATTCATATCGGCGATACGCTCTGCAGCGTTGATTTTCCCGAACCCATTGAGTTCCAGAAGATTTCCGAGCCCACGATCGCAATGCATTTCATTGTAAACGATTCACCTTTGGCAGGAAGAGAAGGCAAGTATGTAACAAGCCGTCATATCCGTGACAGATTATTCAAAGAATTAAACACTGATGTTTCATTAAGAGTTGAAGAGACTGACAGTACCGATGCGTTCAAGGTATCCGGAAGAGGCGAACTTCATCTTTCCGTTCTTATCGAGAATATGAGAAGAGAAGGATACGAATTCGCTGTAAGCAAGGCTGAAGTACTTTATAAAAAAGACGAGAACGGCAAACTTCTCGAGCCGATGGAAAGAGCATTCATCGATGTTCCCGAAGAATACTCGGGAAGCGTTATCGAGAAATTAAGCCAGAGAAAAGGCGAGCTTTTAAACATGGGCAACGCAACCGGCGGATATACAAGACTTGAGTTCTTAATTCCCTCGAGAGGCTTGATAGGTTACAGAGGCGATTTCCTTACAGATACTAAAGGAAACGGAATCTTAAATACTCTTTTTGAAGGATACGGTCCTTTTAAGGGAGAGATCCAGTACAGAAAACAGGGTTCTCTTATCGCATTTGAAGGCGGAGAGAGCGTAACATACGGTCTGTTTAACGCACAGGAGAGAGGAACACTCTTCATCGGACCCGGCGAAACCGTATATGCGGGTATGATCATCGGACAGTGTCCCAAGGCAGAAGATATTGAACTTAATGTCTGCAAGACCAAACATCTTACCAATACGCGTTCTTCGTCTGCTGACGAGGCACTTCACTTAACACCGCCCAGAATCTAAAGTCTTGAGCAGGCGATCGACTTCATCGATACGGACGAACTTCTTGAGGTTACACCCGAGCATCTGCGTATGCGAAAGAAGATCCTCGACCCCACGTTGAGAAAGCGTGCGGGATTTGCCAAGAAGCAGGCTATGGAAGCAGCCGAAAACCAGTAAAATACACAGTTTCCATATATTGAAAAGTCGGAGAAAAACTCCGGCTTTTTATTATATATATTACCTTAATATATTAATGTTAATCTTGAAAAAAATAGGGTTTGCAAGTATACTATATTTTGATTTATTATGTGTTACTGTGCCTAACTATGTAGTGAGGCAAAAACGGAAGGCAGACCCGATGGAAATACGTTTTGACGTGCAGATGACAACTTCAAAACTGTACGATTTTAATCTTCAGCATTCGTACAAACAGCCGATCTCGATCATTGCTTCGGCTGTCGGAGTCATTTTTGCATTTTTGTTTATAAATTATCTTAAATGGTATTATCTGGCAGCAGCGCTTTTACTTATCTTTTATCTGCCGATCAGCCTTTTGAGATCTTCTTTTATGAAGGTCAAACTGATCGATTTCTTCCGCGAACCCGTTTCGTATCTTTTAAACGATGAGGGTATCACGGTAAGCGCGCAGGGAGAAGAGCAGACGATCCCCTGGAGTGCCTGCACCAAAGCATGCAATACGAGACAGAGTTATTTTATATACACCGGCAAGAATTCCGCTTTTATTTTCCCGAAGAAAGACATGGGGGATAAAACGGCGGATGTTCTTATGATGATCAATACCCATATGGACCCTAAGAAAGTTAAGATCAAATTCGGAGGTCTATAATGGAAGGAATATTTGAAGTCAATTCAGCAGAGGAGACCAAAGCGCTCGGAGTCAGATTCGCCGAAGAAGCGGCTCCCGGAACGGTCATAGCCCTTATCGGTGATCTGGGTGTCGGCAAAACGGTTTTCACCAAAGGCATTGCAAAGGGCCTCGGTATTACCGAAAAAGTATCCAGTCCGACTTTTACGATCCTTGAATCCTATTATTCGGGCAAAATGCCGCTTCATCATTTCGATGTTTACAGGATCGGAGATTCCGAGGAAATGGAAGAAGCGGGATTTGACGACTGCATCTCTTCGAACGGGATAACGATCGTTGAATGGGCGACTGTCATTGAAGACATCATGCCCGCAGGTACTTTTGTGGTTGAGATAGCCAAGGATTTAAGCAAAGGCCTCGATTACAGAAAGATCACCATTACCAAAACTCAAAGAGAAGGATATTTAAAGTGAAAATACTTGCACTCGATTCATCGGGACTGGTAGCCTCGGTGGCTTACCTCGAAGACGGAAAGATAAAAGGAAATTTAAGTTACAATTATCAGAAAACACATTCGCAGACTCTTCTGCCCATGCTCGACAGTCTTATAAAAACACTGGAGATCGACTTAAAAGAAGTGGATTTCCTGGCAGTTGCAAACGGACCGGGTTCTTTTACGGGACTTAGGATCGGAGTGGCTACGGTAAAAGGTCTGGCAGAGAGCACCGGAAAGGAAGTCATTCCCGTTTCCACACTCGAAGGTCTCGCATTAAATGTCAATTATGCAGACGGTCTGGCATGCCCCATCATGGACGCGAGAAGATCGCAGGTTTATGCGGGAGTTTACAGATTCAAAGAGGGTGAAGTTAAACCCGAGGAAGTATTTGAACCCGTTAACTGCGAAATGGTCAGACTCTGCGAAAGGCTTAACGAACTCGGAGAGAAGGTTTATTTTACCGGAGACGGAGTTCCCGTATACAGAGAGATCATCGAGAATAACCTGAAGGTTCCGTATGTATTACCCAATCCGCTCAATCAGTATCAGAACGCGGGCAATATTGCGGTGCTTGCAGAGGTATACGCAAATGAGGGTTCTAAAAAGGCATGTGACGTCACACCGATATATTTAAGAAAACCTCAGGCCGAGAGAGAAAGAGAAGCAATGTTAAATGCTGCAGATTGAGAGATTAAACGAAAGTAACGTTATCGGCGCCGCAGAACTTGAGAAAAGCAATTTCTCAAATCCGTGGAGTGTTGAAGCGTTATCCGCAGAAATAAACAATCCGGATGCACTTTATCTCGTGGTAAAGGATGTATCCGAAACCGGCGAAGAAAGCGTAATAGCGATGGCCGGTCTTATCATAAGCTATGATACCGCAGATGTGGCAAATGTTTCGGTATCCGAAAAATACCGGAGACAGAATATAGCATACGATCTTTTGACAAAGCTTATGGATGAAGGACGCCAAATTGGAGTAAAAGATTTTACTCTGGAAGTCAGGGAAAACAATGCCCCTGCAAGAAACCTTTATGAAAAGTTAGGTTTTAAATACGAAGGCACAAGACCGAAATTTTACACAAACCCCGTTGAGGGTGCAGCCATATACTGGCTGAGAACCAAAGAGGTATAGAATGTTTGAAGTTTGTCTTTTGGGAACGGGCGGAATGATGCCCCTTCCGTACAGATGGCTTACATCACTTATAGTCAGATATAACGGCAGCAATGTTCTGATAGACTGCGGCGAAGGAACCCAGGTTGCTTTAAGGGATAAAGGATGGAGTCCAAAACCCATTGATGTGATCCTTTTTACGCATTACCATGCAGACCATATTTCGGGACTTCCCGGAATGTTCCTTACGATAGGCAATTCGGACAGAGTAGAACCGATAACGCTCATCGGACCGAAAGGACTTAAGAAGGTTGTTGAATCACTTTTGGTTATAGCACCGCAGCTTCCTTTCGAATTAAAGTACATAGAAATAGAAGGCGATTCTCAGAGAATAGATTACAAGGATCTTCATATTGATGCTTTTAAGGTCAATCACAATGTGACCTGTTATGGATACAGCATCTCGATCGACAGAGCCGGAAGATTTGATGCCGGGAAAGCAAAAAGCCTTAATATACCTTTGAAATGCTGGTCAAGACTGCAAAAGGGAGAAGTCATCGAAACCGATGGTGTTACATATACTCCCGATATGGTAATGGGACCTGCAAGAAAAGGGATCAAGGTCACTTATACGACCGATACGCGTCCCTGCAGGAACATTCCGGTATTTGCAAAGGAATCGGATCTTTTTATCTGCGAGGGCATGTACGGCGAGAACGAAATGATCGATAAAGCCAAAGAGCATAAACACATGACTTTTTCGGAAGCGGCAAAAATGGCCAAAGAAGCAGAAGTCAAAGAACTCTGGCTTACACATTACAGTCCTTCGTTATTTAAGCCCAAGGAATTTATAGACAATGCCAGATCTGTTTTTGAAAACAGTATAGCGGCTAAGGACGGAATGAGCGTAGATCTGCGCTTTGAGGAAGATTAACTTTCAGGAAAGGTGTGTCCATGAAGAAAAAACGGACAACGATAATCGGCATAATTGGTATTGTAGCGATAGCTGTTATGGTTATTGTTGTTTTTTGGATGCAAAGCAGAAAGAATACCGATCCCGGTGAGCCTGAAGTGGATGTATCCCAGGTAATGGATATTCTTCTTCGTGATATCGATAAAACCTATCCGCCAACACCCAAGGAAGTATTAAAATACTACAGTGAAATAACATGCTGTTTTTACAATGATTCCCTTACACAGGAACAGCTCGAACAGCTTGCCGAAAGATCATATGTCCTTTACGATGACGAACTTAAGGATCATATGTCATTTGATCAGTACTTAGAAGATCTTCAGCAGGAGGTCTTAAGTTTTCAGGCACAGAAGATCGTTGTTTCGGGATATTCCGTTTCTGCGGCTGCCGATGTTGAGAGATTTAACGAAGACGGTTTCGAATGGGCAAGACTTTATGCCACATACAGATTAAGACAGGGAACCGAATACCTTTATTCCAATGAAGTCTTCCTTTTGAGAAAGGATGATGACGGACACTGGAAGATTTACGGCTTTGATCTCGTCGAAGACGGAGATGTCGGTACGCTTGAAGAAGAAAAAGTTTTTAATTGACGAAGGATAAAATAATGGAAAAAGATATAAATATACTTGCTATAGAATCTTCCTGTGACGAAACTGCAGCGGCGGTTGTCAGAAACGGAAGAGAGATCCTTTCTAATGTTATTTATTCTCAGATAGATCTGCATACTCTCTACGGAGGCGTCGTTCCGGAAATCGCATCCAGAAAACATATCGATAAGATCAATCAGGTAGTCGCAAAGGCGGTTGCCGATTCCGGCATGGAATTAAAAGATCTCGATGCCGTAGCGGTTACTTACGGACCCGGTCTTGTCGGACCTCTTCTTGTAGGTGTTTCTTTTGCGAAAGCATTTGCTTACGGGGCAGGACTTCCGATCGTGGGAGTTCATCACATTGAAGGCCATATCTGTGCGAATTATATCGCAAATAAAGACTTAAAGCCTCCTTTTATGTGCCTTATCGTTTCCGGCGGACATACACATCTCGTAAAAGTTGAGGACTACGGTCAATATGAGATCTTAGGCAGAACGGAAGACGATGCGGCCGGAGAGGCGTTTGACAAAGTTGCCAGAGCGATAGGTCTGGGATATCCGGGCGGCCCCAAAATAGACAGGGTTTCGAAAAGCGGAAATCCCGAAGCAATCAAGTTCCCGAGAGCAAAAGTGGGAGACAGCGAATTTGACTTCAGTTTCTCAGGTTTAAAATCCGCGGTACTTAATTATCTTAATACCGCATCTATGAACGGCGAGACAATTGTAACCGAAGATGTGGCGGCTTCATTCCAGCAGGCTGTAATAGATGTCCTTGTCGGTCATTCCATGGAAGCTGTTGAGAAATATGGTTTTAACAAGTTTGCCATAGCAGGCGGCGTTGCATCAAACAGCGGATTAAGAGAAGCATTTGAGAAGGCGTGTGCTGAGAAAAATGTTGAGTTTTTTCTTCCTCCGCCCATTCTGTGTACAGACAATGCGGCCATGATCGGATCCGCTGCTTATTATGAGTATATAAAAGGAACAAGACACGGCCTTGATTTAAATGCCGTACCGAATCTTAAACTCGGCGAACGTGTCTGACTCTTCGAGTTTGTTTTTAAGGATTTAAATATGAGTAAATTCACTGCAATAGTTTTATCCGGCGGGACCGGTAAAAGAATGCAAAGCGATATACCGAAACAATACCTTATATTAAAGGACAAGCCTGTGCTTGCCCATTCACTTCTTGCGTTTGAAGAATCGAATGTTGACGATATCGTTATTGTATGCGGTGCGGGAGATGAGGAGTTTATCCGAAAGGAATTTGTTCAAAAGTACGGATTGTCAAAAGTCTCCGCTGTATGTGCCGGAGGTGCAGAAAGATACGATTCGGTTTATAACGGCCTGAAGGCCTGTTCAGATTCGGATTATGTTCTGATTCACGACGGCGCAAGACCTTATCTGACAGTTGAAGTTATTCAGAGAAATATGGATGAGGCAGTAAAATACGGAGCTGTTGTTACGGCGGTTAAATCTCTGGATACGGTAAAGATTGCGGATGATGAAGGATTTGTCACTTCAACGCCTGACAGAAAAAATGTTTATTTAATGCAGACCCCTCAGAGCTTTAAATATGAACTTGCTTTTGACTGCTACGACAAATATATAAAAGAAACAGCAAAAGGCACAGCCGTTAAAGCCACGGATGATGCCCAGGTTGTGGAAATGTATTCGGATGTTAAAGTAAAACTGATTGAGGGTGATTATTCCAATATAAAAATAACCGTACCCAAAGATCTGGAAAGATAAAGGAGAAAATAAAAATGAACAAATTCATTAAAGTAATGGCAATATTGTCAATTGTATCGGCAATAATTGATTTTACCCTGGGAAGATTAATCATTCCTTTTATTTATCTTCTTATAAACGGAAGAGGAATGTATTCGGGCAATTCGGCTTTGTCGGCGATGATAACATTTTTCGGACTTCGAATATTTGATTTAATCGGAGTTATTGTTATTATTCTCTTTGCGGTTCTTGTTCTTATCGGAATCAATTTAAAGAGAGAAACAATCGGAGTTGAAGTAACCGGCCTTATCTTAACAGGTATTTCACCTTTGGCAAGTGTTATCATCAGTTTTACATCTGTCGGATTAATAAGACTTATAACGCAATCGACCGGAATCGCTTTTTACGGTACATACAGCGTCTTAAATTCCGCAGGTTCGTTCGGAGGTTTCCTTCACGGCGTGACAGTCGTTCTGATTGTGATTGCATTAACCGCATCGCTGTGCAGAATAAAATGGTCAAGAGACGACGAATTTGACAGAGATTGAATGTAAAAATATTATATAAATAATGTTTCTTTAGTGTTGACACAAAACTTTAAATTTGATAAACTATCACTTGCGTTTAAAGAAACGTTATTCGGAGAGGTATCGAAGTGGTCATAACGAGGCGGTCTTGAAAACCGTTTGTCCGAAAGGGCGCATGGGTTCGAATCCCATCCTC
>CACZOG010000206.1 GCA_902782715.1 uncultured Lachnospiraceae bacterium
CACAAATTCCTTGCGCTTGCGGTTCTGATCATTCTCTGGATCACTCCTTTGGGAAGCAACAATGCGCTTTTCCCGTCGATGAACAATCTGTTTATCACGGCACCCGTGATCATATTCCTCTGCTGGCATGAAATGTTTGAGGGAAGAAACTTCTTTGAACTGCTCGATCTGGAAGCAAGAAACACGATGGTTGCGAGCAGGATAACGATAGCGCTTCTGATCGTATGCGTTTACGTAAGCGGTCTTATCTTCGGATTCATCTTTATTTTCAGGGATCCGGGATTCCCTTATGCAAACAGTGTTGAAATAAAGAATAACGAAGTACTCGTCGGAATGCATACCAACCCGCAGAGGGCCGCTCTTATCGCAGAGCTTAACGGCTATGTAAAACGCCGCGGACTGACAGGTAAAAAGGCGATCTTTTACGGTAACATTCCGGGATTTGAGTATATATTTAAAATGCCATGCGCGATCTCTCACTCATGGCCTGATCTCGGTTCGTTTTCCGATGCGGATTTTAAGAAAGACATCGATTCCTTAACGGAAAAACCGGTTATATTCATTAACGAAGATTATTGCAAAGATATATTTGATCTTACCAACGAAGCCACTAACAAAGAACTGTATCTGGCGGATTTCATGGTAAATAATGATTACAAGTTAAAGATCCGGATAGGGAATATAGCTATATACGGAGTTTACTGATCGGTCCATCTTCCGGATGCACCGCAGGGAAGAACGAGTCCGTTTGAAGATACGGGAAGTCCGATCTCATCCGAGACAACGCTTCCGCCGAATCTGCTTACGATGCTTAAATTGATCATGTATGTCAAAACCGCGGGCTGAAGACCTGTTGTGTAAGAGTTGATCAGAAAGAAAGCAGCATCTTTGGAGAGCAGTTCGCTTGTAAGTTCGATAAAAGGAAAAATACTTTCCTCGATCTTCCAGATCTCTCCTTTAGGTCCTCTGCCGTAAGAGGGAGGATCCATGATGATCCCGTCATATTTGTTGCCGCGTCTTATTTCGCGTTCTACAAATTTAACGCAGTCGTCAACAAGCCAGCGGATCGGCGCGTCGGAAAGTCCGCTTGTCTGTGCATTTTCCTTTGCCCAGGCAACCATTCCCTTGGAAGCGTCGACATGAGTTACGCTCGCACCTGCTTTGGCAGCGGATAAAGTTGCGCCGCCGGTATATGCGAAGAGATTTAAAACCTTAAAAGGCTTTTCGGGATCCGAAAGTTTACGCTTGGCGATTATATCCGAGAACCAGTCCCAGTTAACGGCCTGCTCGGGGAAAAGACCTGTATGCTTGAAAGCAAAAGGCTTTAAATTGAATGTCAGAGAATTGTAGTTAATGCTCCATTCTTCGGGAAGGTTTTTGAACTCCCATTCGCCGCCGCCCTTGCTTGAACGGTGATAATGGCCGTTGAATTTATTCCAGCGGTAATCCTTGTGAGGAGAGTTCCAGATAACCTGCGGATCGGGTCTTACAAGAATATAGTCTCCCCAGCGCTCAAGTTTTTCACCGAGCGATGTATCGATGACTTCATAATCTTTCCAATTGTCGGCAATCCACATATAAACCTCCGATGAACAGCATAATGATAACGTATAAAAGATTATAACATAAAAACAATGAAAAAGATAAGGGAATACTGCGTTCGCAAAAACTTAAGAGAGATGGATCCGGAATACCTGTTAATGTACAGGATATGTATTGTGCTTCTTCCTTTCGTGCTTGCGGTTACGATCCTTTTTATCATCTGCGGAAACACTTTATCGAATCTCGGAACGCAGTGTCAGTTTCAGAAACTCACGGGTCTTTACTGCATAGGATGCGGCGGAACAAGAGCATTTAATTATCTTGTGCATCTGCATGTTTTTAAAAGTTTTTATTACAATCCCCTGGTGCCGTATGCGTATTTCGCATATTTCTTTTATCTTTTGAATTCATTTCTTTTCAGACACAGAAAGAAATGCTTTGAAAAACTGAGTCCGTTTGTGCTCATCTATATTGCACTCGGAATAATCACCGTGACATTTGCCGTAAGAAATCTGATCTTGTTCTTTACCGGAGTACATTTGATATGAAAACAAAGGATCTTAAAAAAGAAATACTGATTCTTTTGATCTCTTTCTGCCTCGTTGCCATTCTGGCGGCAGTCTGGGATCTTCTTGCTCCTTTTCAGATCGATAATGACAATATTTATCTAAAGACCATCATCTCGGGAGAAATGACCGGAAAGAGTGAGTCGCACATGCTTCACATCTCCGTTATCTCGGGATTTTTATTAAGCATCTTTTATACAGTATTCGGAAACGGCATTCCGTGGTTCGGATTGTTTTTATGCCTTTCCATGGCTCTTCCCATGACGGCGATGCTTTATTTTTCATTAAGAAAATGTTCGAAAATTTATCAGTATGTGACTGTAGGATTATTCTTCGTGCTTATCTACTGCACGTTCTTTTACAGATATTTCGCGAAGACGCAGTACACGCTTGCCACGGGTATGGCGGGTGCGGGCGCACTGCTTCTTTTTTTCTTCATTTCCTTCGATAAAAGTTTCAAAGAAACACTGCTTCAGTCGATACCTTTCTGGATCGCGGCAGTTTGGTCCTTTGCGATAAGGGATAAGGCTTTTATTATGCTTTTTCCTTTTCTTGGACTTATCATCTTAAGAAAACTCATAACTTCAAAAGATAAAAAAACGATCGGGAACATTTCTTTTACGGTGCTTGTCTTTGCTGTCATCATCGCATTGGCGGCGCTTGTTAACAAAGCGGCATATTCAAACGATGAGTGGAAGGAATACAGGGAATACAACTCTTTAAGAGAGGCGATGATCGACTACAACGGACTCCCCGATTACGATGCGAACAAAGATCTTTATGACGAGTGCGGCATTACGCGTTCGTCATATGAGGCATTCCTTTATCACTACAACATAATCCTTGATGAGAACATAAACAGGGATACCATGGAAAAACTCGCGTATGCATCAAGAAATGCCGATCCCGACCGTAACAAAGGTATTTTTGAAAGAGCGGCGGATACGGTTAAAACCGCTGTTAAAAGAAGCGTTCTCGAATATGAGGACAGGCCTCTTAATATCCTTGTTTTCGCACTTTTCTTTTTCGCTGCCCTGATGCTTGTCATTAAGCGAAAATACAAAGGTCTTTTTGATGTTCTGATCGTATCTGCGGCCGGAGCATTCGATATGTTTTATCTCGTATTCAACGGAAGATATCCTTTCAGAGTCACGCAGATAGTTTTTATAGCCGAACTGGTTCTTCTTTTTGCGATAATCGTTGAAAACGAATTATGGATGCTTGAGAGGAAAAAAGATAAATCCGACAGCAGTGAAGACGATCCGGAAAACGTACGAAAGATATTCAATCCCGCATTTGCCGTTTTTATCATAGCGATACTTGCGGTTTCATTAAGATTTGGTCTGCCGGTTACGATAAAGGAATTTAAACAGGCAAAGGCGACCGATGAATACAGTATCTGTTTTGAGGAACTGGAAGATTATCTGGAGTCGCACAAAGAAAACTTTTATCTTTTCGATATGTCACATCTTTACTACTGCGAGGATACTCTGGCATTCGGCAAAGAACCTTTTGAGAATTATGTGTACATGGGAAGCTGGATGGTAAACAGTCCCTGGTATAAACGCAAGCTTGAAGAAAACGGAATTAAGAACGTTGCGGCCGATCTTATCGAAAAAGATAATTTTTATATTGTTTATCAGCAGGTAGATTTTGATACGAGGGATTTCCTCGACTATTATTTTGACGAACATTTCCCCGGAGCACAGTTAAATCCGGTTGATTCTTTTACCAGTTCCAACGGATTCGTTTACGAGATCCTTAAAGTAACCCGATAAAATGGCGGTTTCAGCCAAGTTCACAAATATTTCACAATAATTGTTAGCACTCGCACTTGACGAGTGCTAATTTTGGTGTTATAACTATATCAGAAACAAGGAACAGAGAAGACCAATACATGAGGTTGTTGATCCGAACCCTCCGTCCCGAAGCTCAATTAAGAGCGATTGAAGATTCAAAAGGAGGTAATGATTATGTTAGCACCCAGCATTTTTGGAGAAAATTTATTTGATGATTGGTTCGATTTCCCGGATTTCAGAGATTTTGACAAAGCAGAGCGTAAGCTTTACGGACGTCACGCAGACAGACTGATGAAGACGGATGTCAGAGAAAACGAAGACGGTTATGAGATCGATATCGATCTTCCGGGCTTTGAAAAAGAAGACATCAATCTGGAACTTAACAACGGTTACTTAACTGTTGCGGCAGCCAAAGGATATGACAATGACAAGACCGATAAAAAAGGCAAGATCATTCGTCAGGAAAGATATTCGGGAGCGATGCAGAGAAGCTTCTATGTGGGAGATGCGCTTAAGGAAGAAGATGTCAAGGCATCCTTCAAACACGGCGTACTCAATCTTGTGATCCCCAAGAAGGAAAAAGAGAAGATCCCCGAGAAGAAAACAATAATGATCGAAGGATAAAATTCATATAATCTTCCCCTATTCAAAACAAATTTCAGTCAAAAAGGACTCGGCTTAAAAACCGAGTCCTTTTTGTGTCATCATAAAGGGCGAAAAAAAGCGCAAAAACACGATAAAATGTGGTTTTTATGCATGAAATATCAATAATTTGTAGTATAATAAGGAAAGTTAATATAAACTAATCTTTCAAAATACCGATAAAAAATATAGGATTATGAACAGATTGAGTAATATTTTCTTAAAAAAGTATAAAAGGGGAAAAGGCTTCACATTGGTGGAGCTTATTGTCGTGCTTGTAATTGTTGCAATTCTTGCGGCAATCGCTGTTCCCACATTTTTAACTTTTATAGATCTCGGCAGGGAAAAAAGTTACATGACCAATGCGCAGAAGGCTCTGGCTGCAACACAGACAGGACTTTCGGATCTTTATGCCGACGCATCGAGCAGTTTTTCGCCTGTCAAAAGAAACAATATCAAATCGATCGTTTTTCCCGACGGGGATAATGACAGTTCTTCTTTTACGGTCTGGACACAGAAGAAACTCTGGGACGGAAAGACCGCAGCGGTTAAAGATAATATCGGCTCTTATACGATAGTGACGGCTCTTTACGAAGAAGCCGGCATTTTCTTTGCTTATAACGGTTCTGAGTGGATCAAATGCAGTTCGCAGTCAGATGCACTCGGCAAACTCTCTTTGTCAGGCAAGGAAGAAAACGTGATCTACGTATGGCCTTATCAGAGAGACTACGCTTATCTCGGAGACGATACGCCGATCGATTATACGATCGATGAGGACGAGGAAGCGGTTGTTAAGATCGTTACTCTTAAACTCGATTCGACAAAACTCGACAAAGTATTCTATGCAAAAGACGGAAGATACGATAACTCAGGCAAAGAGTCGATCGATGTTATCTTCTGGAAAGACGATTCGGGAATCCAGAGTTACTGGTACACGGATAGCGATAACAAAGATAAATTCAAAGTAAACGATTACTACACATACTGGATAACTTCCATACAGGGCGTGGTCATTAACGACCTTAAGTGGTACGAAGAAGGAACCGATTATCCCTGCAGTTCGAAGAATGATGTACAGTCATATATCTTCAGCACACAGAATGCACAGAAAGAAAGATTCGTTTTCGTGGCACAGATAGAGACTGACGAAGTTGAGCAGGCAGAATTTGCAACGATAAGCAAATCTCTTTTTAAGGGAATGTTTAATTCGAGAACAACGGAAGTTACTCAGATCGAGTTCGAAAACAAACCGGATGATGCAGTCAAAGTAGATGACGGAACATCGACGGGTTCGATATATGCGTGGAGAAACGGAACAGAGGTCTGCTGGTGTACCGATGCGAAGAAAGCAAGAATGCCGGCCGACTGCAGCTCTTTCTTCAGTGGAAACGCAAATGTCGAGAAGTTTAATTTCACGGGATTTGATGTCACTCAGATCAGTACCGTGAACGGCATGTTCAAAGATGCCGCGGGATTAAAGGAAGTTGAATTCTCGACGGGATTTAATGCCAATGTATTAACCGATACCGGTGATATGTTCAGCGGCTGCACCAATTTCACAACTGCCGATTTTACAAACTTTTATACAGGCGAACTTACAAACGTCAAAGACATGTTCAACGGATGTTCAAAGATCTCATCGGTTGTCCTCACACAGTATTTCATGACCGGTTCCGTTACCGATTATTCGGGAATGTTCAAGAACTGCTCAAGTGCTGAAGTTATCGACATAAGCGGTCTGGATATATCTTCATCCGACGATCTTAACCTTGAGAGCATGTTCGAAGGATGCGCGAACTTAAAGAACATTCCGATCGACAGCCTGACGATCAAACCTTCGAACTTAAAGAACACCTTTAAGGACTGCGTTCTTCTTGAAAACCTTGACTTAAGCGGATGGAATACATCCAACCTTACTTCTCTGGAAGGTACGTTCTCGGGATGTACAGCCCTTAGAGAAATAAAGATGACAGGATGGGATATGAGTAAGATCACATCCTTAAAACAAACGTTCAAAGGACTTACAGCACTTCAGATCATCGAAAACGATACCTGGAATCTTGCATTGTGCGAGGATATGAGCGAGACGTTTGCGGGATGCAGTGCGTTAACAAGTTTAAATACAGCAAATATCAAGACAAGCGCAAAATTAAGATCAACGCAGGGTACTTTCCTTGACTGTTCCTCTCTGACAGACATCGACGTATCAAACATGAATACGGTATCCGTAAGTGATATGAGCAGCATGTTTAAGAATTGTTCATCGTTAACTCAGATAAGCGGTCTTGACAAGATGAACACTTCCTCGGCAGCGAACATGAGTTATATGTTTGCCTATACCGATTCGATCGATACATTATACCTTCGTTCTTTTGATACGGCGAGAGTATCAAACTTTGAAGGAATGTTTTTCGGTACTGCGAACATAAACAGTCTGACAACGATAAACGCTTCCAGAAAATTCGTGGTAAACGATGCGGCGAAAGACCAGGAAATGTTTAAGAACAACACTAACCTTGCGGGAGTGAACGGAAGCAATGTGACCACATTTGATGCAGCTAACGTTAAGGGTGATTACGCATACATCAATTACCTTAAACGTAAACCCGGATATTTTACCGGCTGGACGGTAGATATTAAAAAGGATAATTTTAAAAACGCGGTTAAAAATACAGTTGTTGACGAAGTGATACATGTTCCGACGGATGAGTATACCTTAGAAGCGGTAAAGAACATCGCAAACGTTAAAAAGATAGATGACGGAAAGAGTAAAACAAGCGAGGCATATGCCTGGAACGAAACAGAGGACGGCAAATCCGTTATCAAATGGTGGAGCAATGCGGATATGACATATCTGCCCGCTGACTGCAGTTCTTTCTTCAATACAAATGATTACTCAAACTTAAGATCTTTCAGTTTTGTCGGATTTGAAACAGATAAGATCACGAACATGAACAACATGTTCAGCGGCAAAAAAAATCTTGTAAATATTGAATTCGGTGAAGAGTTTGATGCCTATAACATTACTTCCATGAGCAACACGTTTAACGGATGTACGGCATTGACCGGACTCGAGATGCCCGATTGGGAGACTGCACATCTTCAGTTACTTAATCTGACATTTGCAGGGTGCTCCAAATTACAAACGGTGGATATGAGCAACTGGGATATGACTCATGTTACCACCGTAGAGAAGATGTTCCAAAAAGATGTGGAACTGACTTCGATCAATATGGGCACAAACGGATGGTATTTCGAAAACCTGACAACTCTCAGATCGATATTTGAAGAATGTAAAAAACTCGATCAGGATTTCGGCGGGCTGAGAACATCGGACAGATTAACAGGCATGCCCTGGATGTTTAAGAATTGTGAATCGATAACGCAGTTAGATCTAAGGGGAATCGATACAACGAACTTAAAGTCTATGGGAGACGCATTTTATAACTGCAAGAGTCTTCAGAGCATAAACTTTGAAGGATGGCATCCGACAATAGAATATGTCAGTGATACCACGTTGATCCCTTATGCCAGCGGAAAGGGACTTAAAAGAACATTCTGCGGATGTGAGAGTCTGACACAGCTGGATCTTACCGGATTTAAACTTAAGGAAAACGCCACACTGCAGAACGAAAAGGATATTTTTGTTCAGCAGGACAATAGTAATGCCGGAGGAACATTTGAAGGCTGCAAAGAATTAACAACGATTTATGTCACTGCGGATTTGGAGATCAAATACTATACAACCGACAGCAGGATGTTCAAAGGGTGTAACAAACTGGAAGGATATCAGGGTACGAAATACGCAGAGGTCACAGTCGACAAGGACAAGTCGGTTTATGCGAAAATAGACGGCGGTGCAACTTCTCCGGGTTACTACAGCATAAAACAATAAAAGCAGATTCGGAACAATTCGGGACGACGATATGGACAGGATTCAAAACAGAAAACTGAATACTTCAAAAGGCTTCACATTAGTGGAGCTTATTGTCGTTTTGGTGATCATGGCGATCCTGGCTGCTGTCGGCGTTGCGGGAATCCTTGCATGGCAGGACTGGAGCAGGTTCAAGAAAGAAAATACGGCAGCAGAGACCATATTCTACGCAATGGAGAGTCAGCTGACCGAACTTGACTCGACAGGCGCGTATGACAGGGTCGTTCTTAATGTACTTTCCGGCAGCAGTTCATTAATAAAAGCAAAACCCGAAGAGCACAGTTATTTTAACAGCAATATAGTCAACAGCGACGGTGATTATTACCGCTGGGATTCGGATGAAATGGGAGAAGGACCGGTCATCTGGGCTAATACGCCTTCAGGTCTTTCAGCAGCGGATAAAGAAAAATATCAGGGAAGGATCTACGTTCTTTCGGCTAAAGCCGGGGATTACGATACTTATCTTTCAGATCCTTCTTCTTCAACTCTTTCCGTGGGAACAAAACTTTTATTTGATCTCATCACTCCCTATATTTCCGACAAGTCGGTTTTGAACGGCGCGATCTGGGCAGAATTTTCTCCCGAAGCGGCACAGGTATTCTCCGTATCTTACAGCGACAGGATAAAAGAATTCTCAGACAATCCGCCCAGTGCATCGGATGCGGTTGATATAAAAGACAGAAGCGAAGATGTAAGAAGAAAATCTCTCATCGGCTATTTCTGCGCAGACAGTCTTTCGATGCCCCTGGAAGGAAGAAGCAAAAAAATAGTCGATAACGTTGTTCTTAAAAACGATGAAGTTCTTCATCTTGTTATTACCGATGACACGGATAAGATATCTTCCGCATCGGAATATCTCGTAACGATCTACCCCGCACTCGGAAGTTCCTTAGACAGAACCAAACCCCTTGCGGTAATGAAAGTTAAACTTACGAACTGTTTTAACATACACTCGGCATCACAGGCTGCAAAAACACCCATTATCGCAGAGACTGAATTTAAGAGCGGTGTTTATGCGGGAGAGGATAAGGAAGTAAGACTTCCCGTCTGGCTTGTAAATGATGTAGTCAATCAGAAGACGGAAATACATATTGTTCTGGATGCGGCAGATGTACAGGCACAGTCTTATCTTGCGGCAGACAAGACCGCACCCGCTGCTTCTTTTATCAACACCTACAGTTTCTACAGATTTGGATTTGATGAGGAAGATTCCAGAAGGATCGGCTGTGTTGTAATGCCTTCCGACAGTACGGACGAAGGCGAAAGCAATACCGAGTGTCCTACTTTCGGAACGGGAACCGAATTGTCTGAAGGAAAATGGAATTTCGAGATCACCAACGGAAGACATTTATACAATGTAAGATTCGAGACGGATTACAAAGAGGGAACAGAAGAGCGCAGATTCCTTTTAAAATCCGATATCGACTGGCAGAAATTTACAGGTAAAAGCAACGGAGGAGAAAACTATTTCTTCGATTCTTATACATACACAGCCTATAATTCGGCTTATTCGGGAATCAATTACGACGGTCTTGATCATTCGATAAACAAGGGTTCAAACCCTTCGGAAAAGAATACTCAGAATTATGCATTCCCGGGCTTTAAATCGCTTGGGATAAAAGATGAGTTTACGGGACTTAAAGAAACTTCGGATCCCTCATATTCCGAGAATAACAAATATTACACATTAAGCAATCTTGAAATATATTACAGTGCCAATATGGCATACGGAGTGTACGGCGAGCCTGCAAGAAATTCATGGAACAACAATCCGACAGGCAATCTTAATTACGGCGAATATACATCCAATGCAAAAGGTGCGGAAGCGAACACCAGTCATCAGAATGCGATGAAGGGTCTTTATCCGCTCGGCCTTTTTGCGGAGAATGCGGGAAATATCAATCATCTTGCGCTTAACAGACACAAAGTCATCGGCATGGAAGAGATGAACGTTGCCGGAAGTTCAGAGAAGGCATTTGTATTCACAAATATGGTCGGAGGTTTTACGGGAGACAATCTCGGAGAAATGTCTAATCTTATCCTTCGAGATGTTAACGATCTGTCTTCGGCGAACAGCATTTTAAACGAAGCGGGAGTTACACATATAAACGGCAAAACTGATGTCGGCGGAATCTTAGGAAGAGAATCCTGGACCCTTGATCCCGCAAAAACACAAGTATCATTATCAGATCTTGAAAACTACGGATGCGTTACGGGCATGGAAAATGTCGGCGGTATCGTCGGAAGAGCATATGTCATAAGAGACTTCCAGGGCGACGGAACAGGCGGCAATACCTATTACTCGCACAGAGCTTATTATTACAATGACGGATATGATATTTACGGTACTTATTCGGCAGACGGCATACTTACTCAAAAAGGTAAATCGATCACCGGAAGAGAAGTTGCCAGAATAGAAAAACTTACCATAAAAGACTGTGTTTCAAAGGGCAGAGTATCCGGCGACGATTATATTTACAATAACAACAGACTGATAAAAGTATTTGATGCGGACGATAATACGGATATGTCCAATTCCTGTTACAGATGTGCTTTCATAGGCGGAATAGCAGGAATCACCATGGACGGTTATTACATAGATCACAACAATCTTCCGAACGGACACTTCTGGTATGACAAGTTCATTGCCGATCACGAAGAAAGAAAAGTGGTTGTCGAAGACTGCAAGGCATACCGTCTTTACGAGAACGGATATTATAATGCACTGATATCTTCACAGGGTGCGTTAAATACTGACGGTACGATCTCATTCGGAACGGACTCTTACGGCAGCGAGATAAAGAACCGCGTCGAACACGATTACTATGTCGGTTCACTTGTAGGATACGCAAGACTTACTTCTTTTAAAAACTGTTCAAACAAAGCCGATGACTCGGAGTTGAACGGCGTTATGCGTGAATATGTTTTCGGAAGAAACTATGTCGGCGGTCTTTTCGGATGCTTCGATCAGTCGGAGATCCTTAAACCCGATGATGCGGACGTGATCAACGAAAACAATAAGCAGTTTAATATAGAGAACAATTCCAACGTAATAGGGATCATGTATGTCGGCGGCTTTGCCGGCGGTGCGGGTATCGGAGACGGCGAACAGGAAACGTTATCCTTCAGACATCCCGCATACAATGAAGGTTCCGC